>JBDKTH010000236.1:0-5806 GCA_039680305.1 Thermoguttaceae bacterium
GGTTGCACCCTTGATCGACCTTGATGCGGATCTGGCCGGGTTGGCCGACGGTGATCCGCAGCCCGTTGTCGACAAACGTGCAGGGTAGCTTGCCGGCTGGATTGCCCGTGACAAAGATCGTCCAGTCCTTCGTCGGTACGACATGTTGATAGGCGAAGGCCTGGGTCATCGACTCGGCCGGCAAGGCGGGGCGGGTCACGCGGCGGCCGCGAATCATCGCGGAGCCGTTGAGGTCCAGCGTGATCGGTTCCCGGATGGCCTCGGCCGGGACCGCGAGCGTGAGGCGGATCTTGTCGAGTTTGCCCGGCACCCAGGCGCCGCCGAGGCTGTATCCCTTGGGTGGATTCTCCAGTTCCAGGGCGATATCGTCGTCGCACCCGTCTTTGCGAATGGCATGGACGGTGATCGGCACGGAGCTGCCGGGGCGTGCGATGATGCTCGACGGGGTGACGCGCAGGTCGAAGTCGGGGCGCGGGGGACGCACGTAGAGGCGATAGGCATAGTCTTCCCCGCCCCGCCCCTGGGCGTCGCTGATCGAGATGTAGTGGATCCCCGGGGCGAGCGTCAGGAGTCGGGAATCGGCATGGTGCGTGACCAGCGGCCAGCTCTTGTCTTCATAGTCGTCGTTTTGGGCCAGCACTTTGCCCCGCGAGTCGGTCAGACGGATCACCGAATCCAGCGGGGAGTAAAGACGTCGGGCATAGACTTCTGCCACGATCATCCCGGAGCCCTCGAAGCGGAAGAAGTCGACATCGCCGGGTTTGTCGATGCGGCCGTTGATGGTGATCGGCGTGCCGAGGTTTCTCGCCTCCTCCGGGGTGTCGTTGGGCTCCCGATCGACGACCTCGGGGAGCGTGTCCATGATGAATCCCACGCGGTTGGTGGTGATATTATCCTGGCTGAGGAAGACCGGGCGGATGCTCCGGCCGCGATCGAAGGTTGGGGCCATGCGGATCGAGTCGGTGGGCAGATTCCAGCCCTTGACTTCGATGGTGCACGGCGTGCCCACCCGGCCGCCCAAGGGGAACAGCCCGGTGATGTAGGGGATCTCGCCGATGCTCATCCGGTAGCCAAAATCCTCGCGGCCGCGGTAGATCGAGTCGTGGACCTCGATGACGTACTTGCCGTCTTTGGGAATTTCGAAGTAGAGGACCGGGTCGTGACGGAAGCCGAACGAATCGGCAAAGGCCACTTCGTTCCCCTTGTCGTCGTAGAGGTGCAGCACGGGCTGGAACCAGCCGGGCACCGCATCCGCCAGGTAGGGAACCAACTCCCGCGCGGCACAGTGAGCGACCAGTTTAGTGCCCTTGCGGGCCTCGAAGGCGAAGCGGTCGACGTCGCCGGGCATAACCTGCCCATTGATGACCATTGGCAGCTTGATGTAGACGGAGGGGTCGGGCTTAATATCGTTGGGCTCTTTTTCCCGGGTCTCCGGCCACTGACCGACATAGAACCAGAGGGGATTCGACATGCCCGTCTTGTCGATCAGACGCAGTTCCCGGTCGCCGAACTGGGCATCGGGATCGATTTGAATCTGGACGCCAAGCTCCTCGGCGATCTGCGGGTTGGGTTGCCGCTTGGGATCGGCGAGGCGCTTCCGGTAGATCTCCATCTCCTTGAGTTGCTGCTCGGTAATGCCCAACATCTTGATGACCTGCTCGCGGGTCACCGAGCCCGCCCCGTTCTTCTTTTCCAATTCCTCCAACTTGAAGTTGATCTTCTGGCTCAGGCCAACGTATTCGCCCTGCGTCATCGGCCGGTACCACCCGACGATCTTCGTCTTGACGCCGCCGCCGGAGACGAACGCTTCGGTCACGTCTTTGATGTTCTCCCCGCCGACAATGACCTCGAACGTGGTGCCGCGACAACCACCGCCCGGGAAGACGTACCCGACGTGCGGGTTCTTGGCGGCGACTTGCGCGGGGAGGTCGGAGGCGGTGGCCAGCAGAAGGGCGATCGTGAGAGCCCAATGCCATCGAGCGGCGATCATCGTAAGCTCCGCGTGATCAGGAGGAAGATGGGAGGGACGCGGCCGTCCCGCTCCCTCGCTTGAGCCGCGAGGGAGCGGGGCACGCCAAGACCAGTTACATGATTTCCTTGAGCCGTCCGGCGAGCTTCACGCCTTCTTCGGGCGTCGGAGTGGCCTTGACGATCTCGTTCATCGGATGCGGCAGGTTGGCCTGGGGGTCGATGCCCAGCAACTCATAGATACTGCCGATGAGATCGCCGGGATAGACCGGCCGATCCCTGACCTCTTCGCCGTTGGCATCCGAGGCGCCCACCACCTGGCCACCCTTGAAGCCGCCCCCGGCGACCAGGGTGGAGAAGACCGAGCCGAAGTGGTGACGCCCGCCGTTCCAGGGCGACTCCCAGGCGACCTTCGGGGTCCGGCCGAACTCGCCGCCGCACCAGACGATCGTGCTGTCCAAGAGCCCGTGGTCGGCCAGGTCCGCCAGCAGCGTGGCCACTCCTTTGTCCAAGTTGGGCAACAGCCGGCGCATGGCCGGGAAATGTTCCTTGTGCGTGTCCCACACGAACTGGTTGATGGTGACGAACTTGACTCCCTTTTCGATCAACCGGCGGGCGGCCAGGCACGCCTGCCCGAAGGTGTTCTTGCCGTAGCGAAGCCGCAGTTCGTCCTTTTCCGGGGAGAGGTCGAAGACCTTGCCGGCGTCGCCGATGATCAGGTCGTAGGCCTCTTTTTCGGCTTTCTTGGCGGCGAGGATCTCGGGATTGTCCCGAAGGGCCTTGCTCAGGCCGTCCATTTGCTCGAGTTGATCGCGACGGGCCTGCTGCTGGTCGTCGGTGATGCCGGGCGCGACGATCCCTTCTACGGCAAACCGCATCGAGTTGGGGTCGCCGCCGGTGGCGAACGGCTTGTACTTGATGCCCATGAAACCGGCCTCAGAGAACCGACCCTGGGGCTGGGTGAGCACGATGTACGGCGGGATCAGGTTCTGCGACCCCGCCTCGAAGCCCTTGAAGGCGGTGACCACGGCGCCGACGGCCGGATAGACCAGCCGTCCGCCGGGCATGCGGCCGGTCTGCACCATGTAGGCGGCCGTCTCGTGGCCGTTCTGCCCGTGGGTCATGCTGCGGATGATCGAGTACTTGTCGGCCACCTTGGCCAACTCGGGGAGCATCTCGCCAATGCGGATCCCCTTGACGTTCGTCTCGATCGGATGGTTCAGCGGCCCGGTGTAGTCGGCGCCCGAATCCGGCTTGGGATCGAAGGTGTCGGTGTGGGTGGGACCCCCAGAGAGCCAAATCTGAATGACCGCCTTCGCCTTGGGTTCGCGGCCGCCGGAGGAGGATGCGGTCGAGGGCGCGGGGGCGGCGGGCTTCGCGGGGGGCTCGGCGGCGGAGCCGAACTGGTTCCCCAAGAGGTATCCGCCCAGGCCCATCGCCCCGGCCTGCAGCAACCGGCGGCGCGTGACGCCCTCGCAGT
Source organism: Thermoguttaceae bacterium (assembly GCA_039680305.1). Taxonomy (GTDB): domain Bacteria; phylum Planctomycetota; class Planctomycetia; order Pirellulales; family Thermoguttaceae; genus JBDKTH01. The sequence goes on from JBDKTH010000236.1 coordinate 3,449, forward strand.
TCAGCGAAACGTTGGTGTCGGACAACGGCACGTACACTTCACGATTCCTTGCCATCTTCTCACCTCGTGTAGGATGTCGCACGGCCGGTCCTCAGGTGGGACGTGCCGTGCGTGGGGACAGTCTAGTGCCGAAACAAAAACTCCGTGCTATTGATCAACGTCCACGCCAAGCTTTCCCCACCTCCCCCCTCGCCTTCGGCGGGAAAACGCGAGAGAATCGCCAGATAGAGGTTTTCCGTGGATTTTTCCCCTTCAAACAGCTTCTTGAGTGCCGGCCCGTCGCGAAGCTTGTTGCGAACGTGGCTGGAGTTGAGCATGTGCAGCCGCTGGCCGGCCGTGATGCGATTGTTGCGCTCCGCCTCCATGCCACTGTCGCGCGGCGGCCGGCCGAACAGTTCCAGGAAACTGCTGGTGATGCTGCCGTCGGGCAAGGCGATCGCACGACACGTTTCCGGGATGAACGTATACGGCTCCGGAATGATACTCGAATAATTCTCCGTCGTCCCGGTGAGCTGGTTCAAGGCGTCGATAATCACCTCCGCCTCCAAGCGGCGGACCGTATACGAAGCGAATTGCAGCGATGCCTCGGGCTTCTTGCTCTTGGGGATCGAGGAAAGCTGATACGTGCTCGAATTGAGGATCAAGCGGTAGATGTGCTTCAAGTCGTAGTTGGCCTTCACCAACTCCTCTCCGAGCCAGTTGAGCAGCTCGGGGTTCGAGGGCGGGTTGTCGGGGCGGATGTCGTCCGGCTCGTGCACAATCCCGCGACCCTGCAGCCAGCACCAGACCCGGTTGACGATGTGCCGCGTGAACCAGGGATTCTGGGGCGTGATCAGCCAGTCGGCAAACACCTCCCGGGGATCCTTGTCCCACTCGATTTTCACGGACGTCCCGTCGGGGAACACCGGCTCCGGAGGCGGCTCCGGCTTGGGCTTCTTCTCGGCCGCTCGCCGCTCGGCCCGCTTTTCCGCCGCCGTCTTCGGAGTGGGCTTGGCCGCGGGCGGGGGCGTGCTGGTCTTGAGGGGATCGAAGATCACGATCTCTTCTTTCCACTCGCCGGTCGGTTTGTAGCCGATCTTGAGGAAGAAGGCCGACATGCCCGCCAGACGCTCGGGCGGCCACTTGTCGGTCCGGGTCCCCATGAACGTCAGGGCCACGGCCTGGGCAATCCCCTTGGGATTCTTACTTTGCAACGCGCGGTAGAAGTTGACCGGCGCCACGCGGAAGTTGCTGCCGCTGGAGGTGAGCAGCTTACGCACGAACTTGTCGTACGGCACGTTGTCCCGGATCGACTGGTGGATCCAGCGGTGATAGGCCACCGCCGCGGCCGGCCAGAGATTGATGGGAAATTCGGCCTTCACCCGCAGCAGGTCGCACCACTTCATCGCCCAGTAGTCGGCAAACTCGGGCCGTTCCAGCAGGGCGTCGATGAGCTTCTTGCGTTTGTCCGGGCTCTTGTCGGTCAGAAAGGCTCGCGCCTCTTCGGGCGTCGGCAGGGTGCCAATCACGTCCAGATAGGCCCGCCGCAGGAAGACCGCGTCGGAGCATCGGTTGGCCGGCTCGATCCCCAACTGCTTCCACTTGGCGAAGACCAACTCGTCGATCTTGCCTTGGGGCGTCGGTGGTTCGAGAATCTCGAACGTCTTCCGGTCGTAACCCGCCTCAAGGTCGCGTCCCTGCTGCAAGTTTGGGAAGGCGCCGTTGTCTTCCTGGGACTCCTTGACCCTTCGGCGGCGCCTGCGGGTCCGTTCCTCCTCCTCGTCGTCCTCTTGCTCCGTGGCGGCCTGCGCGATGGGACGCTTGGCCGGGGGCTTCGGACGCGACACCACGCTCCATAGGGCAACCGCGGCCATGATGCCGACCGCGAGTGTGCCCAGGAGCAGCAGGAGGCTGGTCCAAGACGCGCTTTTCTTCCGCCCCTTGACTTCAGGCCCTCTTCGTGGGCTGCTGGACGGCGCCGGCTGGAAGCTGAACGGCGCAGGGGGCTCCGCCGTGGGGGGCACCGGGGCAGGAGGGGACGATGGAACTACATTGGCTTCGGGGATATCCGGCGATGGCGGAAACAGGCCCGGCACCATCCCGGCCTGGCACCAGCCGGTCCACGCCGCGTTGTGGACCATCGTCTCCCGGCGCACCACTCCGGCGGAGATAGCCGCTTGCAACTGTTCTGCCGACATCGGGCCGATCGGCCGCTCACCGGCAAGGTAAAACCAAGAATCATTCGGCGTAGACGCCATGTTTTGACCAGATCCCGAATCCGCAGGCCTCTCTCTGACTACAATCGGTCACAATACTATCTTAACTAGCTAGGCTTTTTATAGCAAGTTATGGAAGCGGCCACGGCCGAGCGTGGCAAGC
>JBDKTH010000806.1:0-3630 GCA_039680305.1 Thermoguttaceae bacterium
TGCTGGCCGACCCCCGTGTCGACGCCGTCTGCATCGCCACGCCCGACCGACACCATGCCGCCCAGGCGATCGATGCCGTGCGGGCCGGCAAGGACGTCTACGTGGAAAAGCCGCTGACCCATTGGTCGCAGATGGACCTCGCGAGTCAACTGGGCGAAGAAGCCAAGAAGCACGGGCGGATCGTCCAGGTGGGCACCCAGTATGTGGCCGACGACGCCTATGCCGAGATTCGCCAGATGATCAAGGAGGGCGTCGTGGGGAAAATCGTCCACGTCCAGGCCGGCTACTTCCGCCGCGGCGACTGGGGCGAACGCATGCCCATCCCCGATGCCAACGCGAAGCCCGGCCCCGATCTCGACTGGGACCAGTTCCTGGGCGACGCGCCGAAACTGAGCTTCGATGTCTCACGGTTCTTCCAGTGGCGTATGTACTGGGATTACGCCGGCGGCCCGGCCACCGATCTGCTGGTGCACGTCTTCACCCCGGTCTTCTGCCTCTTGGACCTCGACTTCCCGGAACGCGTGATGGGCGGAGGCGGCACCTTCCAGTACAACCGCGAGGTGCCCGACCAGTGCAATATCCTGGCCGACTACGCCGGCGGCCCGAGCGTCGTCTTGACGAACAGCCTCTCAAACTTCACCGGCATCGAGACGATGCTCCGCGGCACCGACGGGATCATCCTCTGGCAAGGGATCGGCCAAGGGGCCAACAAAGGCGTGCGGATTGTGCCCGCGGCCAAGGGATCGAAAGAAATCTTCATCCCGTGGAAGGGGGCCGGCGATACGGCCCGGCTGTGGACCAACTTCTTCGACTGTGTCAAGAGCCGCCAACAGCCCTACAGCCCGATCGACATCGCCGTGCGTGTCCAAGCCCCCTTGAATATGGGCATCCTCTCGCATCGCGAGAGCAAGGTCGCCCGCTACGACAAACAGAAACAACAGATCGTCCTCTGACTCACGGAGAGCCGGCCCCGGCGGCAACCGGCGCCGCCTGGGCCGCGCCGTTGCTCGTGGCCTCCTGATAGAGCGGGGTCGACAGGTAGCGTTCGCCGAAGCTGGGCGCCACCGTGACGATCACTTTGTCGCGATTTTCCGGCCGGGCCGCAACCCGGGCGGCCGCGACTACGTTCGCCCCGGTGCTGATGCCGCCCAGAATGCCTTCCTCCCGGGCCAGACGTCGGGCCCAGGCAAACGCCTCTTCGTTGGTCACCGTCTCGACACCGCTTAACAGGCTCGTATCAAGGTTCTTGGGAATGAACCCGGCCCCGATCCCTTGGATCTTGTGCGGCCCCGGCTTCCCGCCGGAGATCACCGGCGAGTCGGTCGGCTCCACGGCGATCGCCTGGAACTGAGGATTGTGGCGTCGGATAAATTGGGTTACCCCGGTAATCGTGCCTCCAGTCCCCACGCCAGCCACGATCATGTCAACGCGGCCGTGAGTGTCCTCCCAGATCTCGCAACCCGTGGTCTCCTCATGGATCGCCGGGTTGGCCGGATTGTCGAACTGTTGCGGGATCCAACTGCCAGGCGTAGCGGCAGCCAACTCTTCGGCCTTGGCGATCGCCCCTTTCATCCCATCCTTGGCCGGCGTGAGCACCAGATTCGCCCCCAATGCCCGCAGCATCCCGCGACGCTCCTGGCTCATCGACTCGGGCATGGTCAGTGTCAGGCGATAGCCCTTGGCTGCCGCCACGAAGGCCAGAGCGATCCCCGTGTTGCCGCTGGTCGGCTCGATGATATGCGTCTCGGGCGTCAGAATCCCCTCGCGTTCCGCCGCCTCGATCATTGACCGACCAATCCGGTCTTTGACGCTGGAGTAGGGGTTGAAGAACTCCAGTTTCACGTACACTGTGGCATGCTCAGGGGGAACCAGATGGCGGAGCCGGACGAGCGGGGTGTTGAACGTCGTCTGGACGACGTCGTCGTACGTCTGTTGGCGCAACATGGGATTGTTTCCTGGGTTACAAGTGAATCCAAGGGCCGGGCAGTTAATCTACTACATCTTTATCGGAATACGCTATCTAAGACAATAGTTGCAGACACGGATTGCCGGACCAAGGTTCGTAGCCCCTTGCGCCACAAGGAGCTAGGGAGCCGCCCCTTCTTGTGACGCAGCCGGGGACACTCGTTGCCCCGAGCGTTTGGGGAGCCGGCCGATCTTCCCTCACTCGAATTCAGCGCCCATCACCGTCCCGGCCACTTGCTCGGTTAGTCGGGCGGCTGCCGACGACGGGGGGGTGGGGGAGCGGCCGACAACGTCGATCAGTTCACGCAGGTGCTCGACGTCGCGCACGGGAATCAGCGTCGACCGGTCGCCGTCGTAGGTGAAGAACCATAGGCGGCCCAGACGTCCGCGCCACAATCCATCGATCGTGATGCCTTCGGCGTCAACCTCCACCCGTCCCTTGCGCACCAGGATGGGCGAGATCGGCACCACGTCGTCCAACCGCTCGGGCCGGTAGTGGCGCACGGCATTGACCATGTCCCAGGGCCGGGTAAAAATCGGCTCGTCGTTGTAGTTCTGCGGGAGCAACGCAGGCACCTGGGCGAGAATCACCGCATCGCGAGGCACAGACTGGCGGTCAGCCCAATTTACGAGCGTCGCCACGATCCGCTCTTGGAGCGGCTGGCAGGCTTGGTGGTTGTTGCGCTGGACGACGAACGAGCCGGTGTTCAGGGCGACGAGCACGGCCAACGCCAGCCGGAAGCCGAGCCGGCCGCCTAATGGCCAAGTGAGCGAGGCCGCCAACAGGGCCACCGCCCACCAGGCCGAACTCAGCACGCGGTTGTCATAACCGTAGACCGCCGCATAGCTGCCTGACAGGACATACAGAACCGAAGTCCCGGCCAGGGCTGCCGCCGCGACGAAAACCATGCCGACGCGGGAACGGGAAGACGGGAGGGAATGCGGAGCGACCCGCCCCGGCTCGGAGGCCTTTTCTTGAGGACTCGACGCGACGAGGCCCAGCCAGAGCGTGCCAAGGGCGAGGGCTACGACCAGGGCCGTGAGCAAATCCGTCCGCCACAGGCCGTCGATCAGAAGCACGGGGAACTGCACCAGCAGGGCGAACGCCCAGTAGGCCAACGAGCGAATCGCGGGAAAAAAGGCCGCGTTGCTCAGCCGCGAATAGTCAGACACCAGGGCCGGCACAACCAGCTTCTGCAACATCACGACCGCCATCAGGATGCCCATCAGCGGGCCGAGATAACGCGTCAGGTAGCCCGCCGCTGTGGACCACGCAGGCCGTTCTTGCCCCTCCCGGCCGAAGAGCCACGGGAAGGTCAGATTGAAGACCAGCAAGGGCACGAAGACTTCGTAGGTTAGCAAGGCCACCAGGACTGCGGCATGGGAGGCCAGCAAGGAGCCCCAACCGCCACCGGTCACGTGTCGGTCGAGCAGCGCCAACGAAAGTGCCCAAAGGAAGAGTGTGCTCGTGCCCAACAGTTGCATGCCCGGCGAGAAGATGAGCGTCGAACTGAGGCTGGGACAGAGGGCCAACAAGACGAAAACGCTCGCCGCTTCGCGCCCCAGTCGCCGGCCCGCACGGCATCGATCGCCTGGGCGGCATGGTGTCGGTCGGGCGTGGCGATGCAGACGGCGTCGACACGGGGATCCGCCAGCAGGTCCTTG
>JBDKTH010000409.1:0-4577 GCA_039680305.1 Thermoguttaceae bacterium
AGAAGGAACTCACCCAACAGCGGATCCGCTACGGTTTCGTGTTCCAGCAGGCGGCCCTGTTCGACAGTATGACGGTCGGGCAGAACGTGGCCTTTCCCCTCGAACAGCATACCCGCAAATCCGAGGAAGAGATCCGCCAGATCGTGCTCACGCGCCTGGCTGAAGTGGGGCTGCCGGAAACGGTGATCCACAAGAAGCCGGCGGAACTCTCCGGCGGGATGCGCAAACGGGTCGGCCTCGCCCGGGCGCTGGCCCTGGAGCCGGAACTGGTGCTTTACGACGAGCCGACCACGGGGCTCGACCCGATCATGAGCGACGTGATCAACGAGTTGATTCTCAGCACCCGGCAGCACCATCCGGTCACCAGCATCGTCGTAACCCACGACATGAACACCACGCAGAAGGTAGCCGACCGGGTCATCATGCTCTATCCGCTGAGCCGGTTGCGTCGCGACGAGCCCCAGATTCTCTACGACGGCCCGCCGGAGCGGATCGAAACCTGCGGCGACAAACGCGTCGTGCAGTTTGTCCGCGGGGAAGCGGGGGAGCGGCTGATGGAAATGCGGCAGCAGAACGGGAGTTGAGCCGTGAACGAACAGGTAGTGCGATTCCGCATCGGCGTGATGGTCCTGGCCGCGGGGGTGGTTACGGTGATCTTGCTGATCATGTTCGGCGAGACCCGGGGGCTGTTTCAGTCCACCTACACGATCAAGATCGCGTTCACTGAGGCCCCCGGCGTGAGCCAGGGATCGCCAATCCGCCGTAGCGGGATCGTCGTCGGCAAGGTCGTCGACGTCGAGCCGATGGACGAGGGCGGGGTGCTGGTTACTGCGGAAATCCAAGACCGGATGAGGCTTCGCCACAACGAGGTCTGCCGGATCAGCGCTAACCTGCTGGGCGACTCGATGCTCAACTTCGTCCGCGTTCAGGATGGACGCGGCTCGAAGGAACCGGTCGAGCCGGGCGAGACGCTCCACGGCACCGTGGCCCCCGATCCGGTGACCGTGGTGGCCGACATGCAGGAACGCTTAGGGCAGGCGATTGGGTCGGTGAGCCGGACCAGCGATGATGTCGGGGTCGTGGTCCGCAAGATGGGCGACCTTTTGGGCAATAACGAGCAACGCATCAACAGCGTGATCGCCAAAGCCGACGACACGCTAAGCGTGATCAATGAAACGGCCCGCAATGCCAATGAAGTCGTCGGCAGCCCGCATACCAAACAGCAGCTCAAAGAAAGCCTGGACCAGGTCCCGCTGGTCCTCCAGGAGATCCGGACCACGCTGGCCAAGTTCAACGACACCGTCGTGCTGATGAACCGCAACCTGGAGAACGTCGAAGGCTTCACCCGGCCGCTCGGCCAACGCGGCGAAGCGGTGGTCGATCGGCTCAACCGCAGCGTGGAGAAACTCGATCTGGTGATGGAGCAGATGGTCACCTTCTCGCAGGGAATCAATAGTCCCGAGGGAACCCTCGGCCAATTGATCCACAACCGCGAGCTCTACGACAATCTCAACCGCGTGGCGGTGAACGTCGACGACCTCACCCGGCAACTCCAGCCGATCCTCCACGACGCGCGGGTCTTCTCCGACAAGATCGCCCGTCATCCCGAATCGCTTGGCGTTCGCGGCGTGATCGAGCGGAATCCCGGCACGAAGGGGGTGCCGGTGTTTGGCTCGCCACAAATGATGGGCGTTAGGTAGGGGGGCACGGTAGGCGGGGAGCGATGTCGCTCCTCGATTCTTCGCCCCGATCTGCCATCCTCTTGAAATTGGGCCAGCCGTTTTGCTAGGCTGATTCCTGGCAGCCTACAAAAGGCAAGCCGATGGGATCTTTGACAATTGACGCTTTCGAGAAATTGCCCTCGCGCTTCAGCGTACGGCCGTCAGGCCCGATCCAAGCGCCGCTTGGCGGCTGCGCGCATGGCTCGTGCTCCGTGCAGGGCACAGGCTAGGGACTTCCGGACTACGGAAACCATGCGGGGGAGGGTAATCATAGGTGGTACATGCCGAGCCAAACTAAGTAGTCGCCCATGAATTATGCAACACACCCCCACTTTCGGGTTGGTTCACTTGCGTCTTTTCGCGTAAACATAACTATCGTGATAGCTGTCACTTACGAATGTGCGCCGCGTCGCAAAATGTGCATCACAACACGTGAGGCTTTCCACAATTCTCTCCCTTAACCTGGGGGCGATCCGCGGAACGCGGGCCGGTGGCGGAGGTGGTTTGCAGGACCATTCCCCCAGCTAGAACAAGAGAATCCGCCGTTGGTTATGATGACCCAACGTCGAAGGCTCGGCGGATTCTCATGGTTCCCCAGACTATTTCAAAACCTCCCCCCACAGTGGACGGGTTGTTGCCTGGGCGTTTTGAGATAGTCTCTTCGTCCTTCGTCCTTCGTCCTTCGTCCTTCCCCTCTTCCTACCGTGACCAACCATACGGCGCGACAGGCTGAACAGGTACGCCGCCGCTGTTGACCGGAGGGGGCGCGAGACTGGCGGGGGGGATAGTTCCGTCCGGACCGGCAATGGGCGGGGCGGGGAGTGGTGTGATCGGGGCGTTCATGACGCCACCGGGCGCTTGGGCCGCCGAACGTAAGCCTTCTGCCCGCTGGATCAGTTGGTCGCTTGGGACTACGACCTGCGGGCGCAACTGATAGGTGAAGGTCCGCTGGTCGCGGAGTTCGCCGGGGACGAGGTTTTCCGAGAAGAAATCCAGCGGGGGGATCTGATACCACGGCGGCCACATCGGCTGCAGCACCGTAAGTGTCTCGCAGCCATCCTTGACCAGGCGGATTTCCCGGGTGCCATAGTAGATGAAGCTCGTGGAAACCGGCGTGACGCCGATTTCGTTGTTGTCGATGTAGACCAGGGCCCCTGGCGGGTTGCTGCGGATGGTCATACGCCGCTGCACGCAACCGGGCAGACACGTCAGCGCAACCACGGCCACCAGCACCCCTGCGCGACGGAGCTGGCAACGCCTCCGGACGAATTGGGCCAGTTCGGACATGGCGGAATCGCTCCTCCCCGGAATGAGTCGAAAAGCGGCGAGAGTATAGCGATCGCTGCCCCTGACGCCTAGGCCGAATGAGACGGCTGGTTGCTGGCCAGTCGGGAGATTACAATAGAGGGGTTGACTCATCCTGCTTGGCAATTGGTGGGGGTCCGAACGCAGTGAATTGGGACCACTGTCTGGAATACGCAGAACTCAGCGATTTAGGCCTCCGTCGTGCCAACAATCAGGACTCCAAGGCGGTGGTGATTGCCGGGAGTCAGGAAAAGTGGGCGAAACGGGGGCACCTGTTCATGGTGGCCGACGGGATGGGGGCCCATGCCGCCGGCGAATTGGCCAGTAAACTGGCCACCGACATCATCCCGCTGAGTTACCACAAGCTGGCCGACCAGCCGCCACCGGCGGCCCTTTTGGCCGCCGTTCAGGATGCCAATGCCCAAATCCACTCCCGGGGCCAGGCGAGTGAAGACTTTCGGGGGATGGGAACGACCATCAGCACGCTCATCCTCTTGCCCCAGGGCGCGCTAGTGGCCCAGATCGGCGACAGCCGGGTCTATCGCTGGCGCAATCATCGCCTGGAACAGCTGACCTTCGATCACAGCCTGGTTTGGGAGTTGCGAGCTTCTGGCCAGCTTCCCGATGGCACGGTCCCCTCGTATGTTCCCAAGAACGTCATTACTCGGTCGCTTGGGCCGAACCCCCAGGTCCAGGTGGACCTGGAAGGGATCTTCCCCGTACAAGTCGGAGACGCGTTCCTATTGTGCAGCGATGGGTTGTCGGGACAGGTGCAGGACGACGAAATCGGCAAGATTCTCGGATGCCTGCCGTTGGCCGAGGCGACGCGGGCCCTGGTCGATTTGGCCAATCTGCGCGGCGGACCGGATAATGTCACCGTGGTGACGGTTCGTGTCACGGCTCCCCTGGGCACGCAGGGAGCCTCCGACGAGGCGGCTTCGCCCCCGCCTGCCGCGCGGCCGATTCACCCGGCCGTTTGGGGCCTGCTCGGCGGGACTGGGTTCTTTGCGGTGGCGTTTGCGGCCCTGGGATTTCTCGTTCCGGCGGCCGTTTGTGCCCTGGGGGCGGTCGGGGCGGGGATCGCAGCCCTGGTGCAACGCTACGGCGGTGATGCCGGGGTGGAGTACGACGGTCGTCCTTTGGGGAAGGGTCCCTACACGTCCTGCAACTGTCTGCCCGACGCTGATTTCGTTCGCCGCCTGACCGATATCATTGGCCAGCTTCAGGATGCGGCGGCTCGCGACCATTGGACCGTCGATTGGAATCGGTTCAACGGGCACTCGCAGAACGCCGCCGCGGCCGCCCAAGCAGGACGCTACGACGAAGCGATCCGCGGCTATTGCCGGGCCATTAGCTTTATGATGGACGAGCTGAAGGGGCAACGGTCGAGAAAGAGGGGGGGGTAAATGCAGAATGCAGAATGCAGAATGATGAATGATGAATGATGAATGATGAATGATGAATGATGAATGATGAATGATGAATGATGAATGATGAATGATGAATGATGAATGATGAATGATGAATGATGAATGATGAATGGGTAAGGTG
>JBDKTH010001292.1:0-2783 GCA_039680305.1 Thermoguttaceae bacterium
TGGGCCCACTTTGGCGGCGAGTATCCCCAGCATCTGGCTAACGAGCGGTTCATCACGCCCGAGAGCCCCGTGCTTCGCACCGGTCCGTGCGAAGTGGTCCTCCAAGCCTATCTGAGCATGCTGGATCGGATGCGTTCGGAGCCGCCCGGGTATCAGCAGTTGACGGCAGCCAACATTATGGAGATCTTCGGCGGAGCGCTCGCCGCCGTGCGCCAGCATCCCGATCAAGGGACGATGGCCGACGTTGCCCGTCGTGCGGCGGCGCTGCTCGACCAGCGGGCGGAGCAGCTTGTCAACATGAGCGAGCTGGCCGACTCGTTTGGCATGAGCTACGACCGCTTCCGTCACATCTTCAAGATGCACACCGGCCTGGGGCCCTACCAATACCATCTTCAGCGGCGGATCAACCGGGCCAAGGAACTGCTGGCGTGCACGTCGCTGAGCATGCGTGAGATCGCCACCTTGCTGAAGTTCGACGACTACTATCACTTCTCCCGCGTATTTCGCCAGAAGACCGGCGTCTCGCCCAGCCAGTGGCGAGGCGTGCCGGACGAAAAGGGACGCGGCTAGGTTGCCGTGGGTGATTCTGGAGGGGCTGGTGTGTGGCACAGGTCGCGAAGGGCCGGGTTGACGCTCGTGGAGATGTTTGTCGTGCTGACAATCATCTTGGGACTGCTCGCCCTGCTTCTGCCCGCCGTGCAGCGTGCGAGAGAGGCGAGCAGGCGGGCGGCATGCCAGAACAACCTGCGGCAGATCGGATTGGCGTTTCGTCTCTATGGGCAGACTCACAAAGGCTGGTGCGGGCCCGCGCCTTCCAACGCGGTGGGCGGTTGGGCAACCGATATCCTGCCGTACGTGGAGCAGAAGGTTCTGGCGGAAGATCTGGCCAGGCATCCCTCGCTGGATCCGGCATTGGTTTCCCCACTCGCTCGTCAGCGGCCGGCCGTATTGACCTGCCCCTCGGCCGCGGATGCGTAGAGCACGATTCCCGGCGTTCCGATCGCGCACTATGTTTCCATCCGGGCGCATGCTGCAGATGCCCCCAGCGGCATCCAAGCGGCCTGGATCGTTAGCCCCTCGATGCCGCGTGATTACCCGAAAGGGCATGGTCCTCACGATGGCGGTTTCAACGTCCTCTCGAATGCCGAACAAGTCAAGTGGGTTCGGGGGAAGTGAGCCATTGGGAGCTAAACCTCCTCCCCAGGGAACTTCTCGCGACGGTTAAGCATCTAACCCTTCGGCTTGCTCCCCAGAACCTGGGGACTGTTCTCTTGCCACGTCCAACTCCAGCTCGAAAATGGCCCGATCGCTCGGGACGATCCAATCTCATCCTGCTCAAGAAAAGGGGACTCTTGCCATGTCAGCGATACGAAAGGTGCGGCTGCATCTGCTTTCGGCACTTGGAATTGCGATGATGCTGAGCGGGCTGTTCGTGGCCGCGACACCGCCGGCGCCTCTGCCCCGTGAGGCGGGGAAAAAGGCGATATCGGCTGACGAAAAGGCAACCGCCCTTGAGGCGAACGTCACCCAAGGGGCTCTTCGGGTGGTCAAGGAGGATGGGGGCGTGGTGGAGTGTCCGCTGCGACACACGGACGTCAAGGCCGAGGTGGCCGGGTTCATCGCCCGAGTGAAAGTTACCCAGACTTTCTATAACCCCACGAGCGAACGGATCGAGGCGGTCTACGTCTTCCCGTTGCCGCACGAGGCGGCCGTCGACGACATGACAATGGTCGTCGGTGGGCGGAAGATCGTCGGAGTGATCAAGCGGCGGGCCGAGGCGCGGCAGATCTACCAGGAGGCCCTCGCGGCCGGACAGACGGCGGCCCTGCTCGAACAGGAACGGCCCAACATCTTCACCCAGTCGGTGGGCAATATTGACCCGGGTCAGGAAGTGAATATTGAGATCAGCTATGTCGATGTGCTCAATTACGACATGGGCACCTACGAGTTCCACTTTCCCATGGTCGTGGGCCCGCGGTTCATTCCTGGCGGACCGGTGAGCAGCACGCCGGCCACGCCACCCGAGTTGCAGGGGAAGGTTTCGCCACCTGTGCCCAATACCGATCAAGTGCCCGACGCCTCGCGGATCACCCCGCCCGTGCTCAAGCCGGGGTATCGCAATGGGCACGATGTGGCCCTCTCGCTGCAACTCGACGCGGGCGTGCCGATCCAGGACCTCAAGGTGGCCAACCACCAGGCGGAGATCAAGCGCGAGGGCGATCGCCAGGCTGAGGTCACGCTGTCGCCGGCCGACTCGATCCCCAACAAGGACTTCGTCTTGCGTTATCACGTCGTCGGCAAGAAGCCGGAGATGGCCGTCTTGGCTCACACGGGCGACTACACCGACGCCAAACGGCTCGGTCAGGGCTACTTCATGCTGATGATCCAGCCGAAGGAAGACGAGCGGCTCACCAAGAGTCCGCCGCGGGAGATTGTGTTCCTGTTGGACGTGAGCGGGTCGATGAGCGGCCAGCCGACAGAAAAGGTCAAAGAGGCGATGCGCGGGATGCTCAAGCTCTGCCGCGAGATCGACACCGTCCAGGTGATCACCTTTGCCAGTCAGACGCAGCAGCTTTTCGAAAAGCCGGTGCCGATCAACGGCCAGAATGTGGCCCGGGCGCTAAACTTCACCAAGGGGCTTCAAGGCGGAGGCGGAACCTTCATGCTCGATGGCGTCAAGCGGGCGATCGACCAGACCAAAGACGCCCAGCGGGTGCGGATCGTGATCATGCTGACCGACGGCTACATCGGCAACGAGGCCGAGATCATCGAGCACGTGGGCA
>JBDKTH010000391.1:0-3162 GCA_039680305.1 Thermoguttaceae bacterium
GCCGAGCTTGCGCGGCCCGCCAGATCCAGTTCCGTGGTAACGCAGTGGCGGGCCTCGCAAGCTCGGCACCGGCCTACAACGGGGCGCCGAGAAACCCTTCGTGCAAGAACACCGGTTGGTAGCCTCGCTCGGTGACCCAGCGGAGCGCGGCGTCGAGGCGTTGGAAGTGGTCGGGGATGTAGGCCTCGTAGAACGGCCAGAAGTACTGTTCGTGCGTGAACAGGTCCATGATCTCGGCCTGATTGGGATCCTGGGCCAACGGCTTCAGGGTCGAGGCGACCTTTTCGACCGGTACGCTGTTGCAGACGAGGTCCACCCGGGAGAAGAGAAGTCCGCTCTCGAAATCCTTCAGGGCGTCATGGCGGGAAAGATACTCGCTCCGCACGTCGTCCAACAGGTAGTTGACGTCATAATGCACCCCGTTGAGCTTGCAGAAGTAGCCGCTCAGCACGCGCACGCCTCGCCCAAAGAGGGCTTTTAGCGTATCGGGCTGCACCGTGCCCCAGTGGACCATCGCCGGCGGCGCGTAGCACGTCTCGCCGGCAAAGCGAACGATTTCCTCGGTCACCCGATCCATGTCGGCCAGGTATTCTTCGGGCGCGGCGTACTGGTACGGCCGATCGGGCTTGTCGGCATGGGCGTGAAAGGCCAGCCGCAGCCAGTCGGCGTTGTCTTGCCACTCGCCTTGGTAGCGGTCGGGAAACTGCGGCAAGCAGAAGTCGTCGCCGGTCGTGTAGTACAGGTTCATCACGAACCGCGTGCCGTACTTCTGATGCAACTCGCGAAGGCCGTGGAGATAAAAACAGTCGAACAGGGAACGGTAGTTGCTTTTGGCAATGTCGCGGAGGAAGAAGCTGTTGTCCTCCAGCGAGAAGCGGTAGCGGGGAAACGAGTTCCGGTCCCACACGATCCGGACGCGATGCTCCAGGTGTCCGAACCGGCCATCGGCCGTGGCGATCAGTTCGGTTTCCGCGTCGCGGAGCACGACGTCGGCAGTGAACCGGTTTCCCGCCCGGCGGGCGGCGACGCCGTTGACCGTGACCGGTTGGTCGAGCGGGGCTTCGCCGCGAACCTGGATCTCCAGTCCGCCGTCCAGCGGCTTGCCGTGTCGGCGGTTCAACACCGCGCCATGAAAGGGTTCGTCAATCCGGAGCATGGGATGGACTCGGGGTTGGTGGAACGACGTGTTGGCCGCAAGCTGCTCGTAGTATATCTGCCCCCCAAGTCGCTGCCTACTGGTGGGGGTGGAGTGAGGCCGTATTCAAAAAGCTCCGAACTGGCACCCCGCCCATTGGTGTGGCCGTTCGGCCTTCGACTGTGTACACTATGAACCTCTGGCGAAGTCCGGGACTCCGATAGGTTGGCCCACGGGAGCGTTCTCCCGCTGACGCCTGAGCCCCGAACGGTTGATGAGGTTTCCATGATCCTGCTGATCGACAATTACGACTCGTTCACCTACAACCTCGTCCAGCGTCTGGGCGAGATCGATCCGTCGCTGGATTTGCGGGTCTATCGAAACGACAAGATCACCCTGGATGAGATCAAGGCCCTCGGGCCGTCGCACCTGATCGTCTCCCCAGGCCCCTGCACCCCGGACGAGGCGGGCATTTCGGTCCCCTGTATCCGGCGGTTCGCCGGGCAGATCCCTATCTTGGGGGTTTGCCTGGGGCATCAGTCGATGGGCCAGGCCTTTGGGGCGAAGATTGTCCGGGCGGATCGGCTGATGCACGGCAAGACCGATCTGATCTACCACAACAACCAAGGGCTGTTTGAAGGCCTGGAAAACCCGTTTGTCGCCACCCGCTATCACAGCCTAGTGATCCAGCCCGACACGCTCAGCGACGACTTCGACGTGGCCGCCTGGAGCATCTCGCCCGATGGGTCCCGGGTGATCATGGGGATTCAGCACAAGAAGCTTCCGCTGTTTGGATTGCAGTTCCATCCAGAAAGCTTCCTGACCGAGTGTGGCACACTCCTGCTGGAACGATTCATGAGGGTCAAAGCCGCGTGAGCACGATCGAGAGCGGACGGCGCACAGAGGGGAAGCCCGGCACGAGGGCCGGGGCTCAACCGGAATCGCGAATTCTTGCCTGGCTCCGTTCGCCGGTGTTCGTGCATGGGGCGATTGGGGCCGTGCTGCTATGGGCGGCTTTGCCCCCGCTGGACCTTGGCCCCCTGGCCTGGGTTGCCCCGATCGCGTGGCTTCTGTTGATCCGCCGGCAGGAATTGCCGGGCTGGCGTCCCTATGGAACGCTCTGGGGCGTGGGGTTCGCCTTCTGGCTGGCCGCGTTGCACTGGCTGCGTCTGCCGCATTGGGCGACCAGTTTCGGCTGGCTGGCCCTGTCGTTCTACTTCGCTTTTTATGTGCCGGTGTTCGTGGGCCTGTCGCGTGTGGCCGTGCATCGCCTGCGGATCCCGCTGATCGTGGCCGCGCCGGTGGTCTGGATGGGGTTGGAACTCGCCCGGGGACATCTGCTGACCGGTTTTACGATGGCCAGCCTGGGCCACACGCAGTACCGCTGGATTCCGCTGATCCAGATCAGCGATCTGGCCGGGGCCTACGGGGTCAGCTTCGTAGTGATGTTCGTGGCCGCGTGCCTGGCCCGAATGATGCCGCTGGAAGGACGCCGCTGGGCCTTTTGGCCGGTCGTGCCGCTGGGCCTCTTGCTGGCCGCCGTGCTCACGTATGGCTACGCACGGACCGACCTGCCGCAGCCAAAGCCCCAGGCCCGCATCGCCCTGATCCAGGGCTCGATCGACATCACGCTCAAGGCGGATCCGGGCATGCGTGAGGCGATTCACGAGCACTACCGCAAACTTTCGGAAGAGGCGGTGCGCAAGTACGGCAACCTGGACCTGATCGTCTGGCCGGAGACGATGCTCCGCGAAACGCTGTTCGCCGCGGATGCGAATCCCATGGTTCCGGCCGACTGGATCGCCAAGACGGACGAGTTCCGCCGCCGACTGACCGACGCCGTTCGAGGGAGTGAGATCCAGATCGGGTTGATCGCCGCCAAGTTGCGTACGCCGATGATCCTGGGCGTCGACACGCAGCACTTCGGCGCCGACCGGATCGCGAGGCTCAACTCGGCGGTCTACGCGTCGAAGTCAGGCGAGTTTCTGGGCCGTTACGACAAGAATCACCCGGTGATGTTCGGGGAG
>JBDKTH010000118.1:0-4127 GCA_039680305.1 Thermoguttaceae bacterium
TGAAGTAACTGCCACCGCACTTCTTGCGAGACATCCCACGTTTCCCGACGGCAGTTACGTCATTGGTCGGTCAATTGTACAAGTTATTTCTTCGGGGGCCCTAATGGTTAAACGAGAACTCCCGTGAATTGAGGATCCCCCAAAAAACGTCCTCCAACCGTTGCACCGTCTGACCTCCGGCGGCGAGCGTGTTGAGCTTGGCCAACTCCTCAGGGCTCGGCTCACGGCCGAGGCAGCGGAGGTAGAGCGTCTTGATGATCTCCTCGGGTGAGCGTCGAGCGTCGAGCATCTTTTTGACCACGCCGCCGGCCCGGACTTTTCCGTGGATCGTGTCGCCATTGAGCTGGTGGAGGGCTTGCGAGAGGGTAGGCGACATCTGGACCTCGCAGGCACAGACCGTCTCTCGCGGCGATCGACCGAAGGTGGTGAGGAAGTAATTCGTCGTGGTCCCGTCGGCAATTTCCACGGCCCGGGCTCCGAGGGGGAGACCGCGGAACTTGTCCTTCGTTTCCGTCACCTGGCTGACGCAGTCCAGGAGCATCTCGGCCTGGATGCGACGCACTCTCGCCCGGGCGAAGTTTCGCTCGTCGTCGGCATTGGTCGCGTTGGCCTGGGTTGACCGCTGGTAGGTCTGCGAATTGCACAGGTCGCGGACCAGACGGCGGAAGTCATACTTGTACTCCACCAACTTCTTGCCGAGTGCGTCGAGCAACTGCGGATTGCTCGGCGGGTTGCTCACGCGGACGTCGTCGACCGGCTCGACGATCCCGATCCCAAAGAAATGGGCCCAGATGCGATTGGCCACGCTGGCGGCAAAGTAGGGATTATCGGGCGACGTGAGCCAGGCGGCCATGATCTCGCGGCGATCCTTGCCCTTGACGTCGGGCTGCGGGCCGCCGAGGAGGGTCGGAGGAACGGGGCGGCCTGTGACCGGATGACGAACCTCGCCGCCGCCACGGTTGAACACGACCGTCTCCCGATAGTCCTCGGCCGTCTTGCGCCCGATCTGGGAGAAGAAGCCGGCGAAGCCGTAGTAGTCGTCCATGGTCCAGCGGTCGAAGGGATGGTTGTGGCACTGGGCACATTGGACCCGCAGCCCGAGGAACACCTGGGCAACGTTCTCGGCCGTCTTCAGCGTGTCGGTTTCGATCTGGTAGAAGTTCGTGGCCGGATTGCTGAACGTGCCGCCGCTGGCGGTCAGCACGTCGCGCACGATCTGGTCCAGGGGAACGCCGCGGGAGATCCGCTCGCTCAGCCAATTGTAATAGAGGTAGGTCGACTTGTAGCTGACCGTGTTGCTCGACTTGATCATCAGTAGTTCGGCCCACTTCATGGCCCAGATCTCGGCGAACTCCTTCTGACCCAGCAGCCGGTCGACAAGCTTGGCCCGTTTGGCCGGGTCCTTGTCGGCGATGAAGCTGCGGTAGTCGTCCTCGCTGGGCAACCGGCCGGTGATATCGATCGTCACGCGACGCAGAAACACCTGATCGCTGCACAACTCGCTGGGCTGGATGCGGAGCTTTTGCAGTTTGGCGTTGACCAGTTCGTCGATGTAGTTGGCCGGCGGGGTGGTCGGCGGTGCGGCCTGAATCCCGGCAGGGAGCACGATGAATTGGCTGCCGACGGTCTTCGTGTCGTAACGCGCCAGGACAAAGGCCTCGCCCCGCTTCGACGCTTTCACCAACCCATTGGCATCCACGGCGGCCGAGTTGTCGTTGTTCGACAGGAAGACGGCCAGATCGGTCACGTCGCGGTCGGTCCCGTCGGAATACTTCGCCCGAGCAAGCATCGACTGGGTATTCCCCTCGCCTTCAAGGACCGCTTGCGGTGGGTACAGTTCAACGCTTTCGACCGTCGGGACCTTGCCCGAGTCGGACGGCGAGCCGGTCTGGAGCCAGGCGAGGATCGTCGCATAGTACTGACTAGTCGTTTCGAATCGCTTGCCGCCCGTGTGCGGAACGCTGCCCGCGGCCTTCTGCAACAGCAGGCTCTCCTCGGGAACGGCCAGGTTGATCCGGCGGAACGGGACTTCCCTGCTCAAGCGGAAATGGTCGCCGTCGGGATCGTAGCCGAACAGGGAGAGGTGGAAACCATCCTTTCCCCGGGCCGAGCCGTGACAGCCTCCGGTGTTGCAGCCGGCACGTGTCAGTACGGGCATCACGTCGAGCTTGAAACTCACCGGGGGGGCCGTGGCCGCGCTCTTGACCACGACAGGGATCGAGGCCGTTTTGCCCCCATATTCCACGGCGAGGGTGGTTTGACCGTCCGCCGCCGGTGCAACGGTGTTCTTGTCGAGTTTCGCCAGCTTCGGGTCGGCGATGGTGAGTTTTGCCTTCGCCGTGACGTCCTCCGTGACTCCATCGACCCTTGTGGCGACGACGATCACTCGCTGCCGGTCGCGGCTGTTGTCCAGTTGCACGTTGGGCGGATAGACGTCAATGCGAGCCGGCTCGGCGCCGGCAGCTCGGCCGACCGATGTCCCAAGAAGCAAGGGAGTCGCGATCGCCGCGATCAGCGATGCCCGCACGATAGGGGACGAGAGCTTCATGGCGATTCTCCCACTACTTCGTCTTCTGGCGTTGTTGCCGCAGTTGTTCCAACTGGCTGAGCGGCCTGGCTTTGGCCGCAGGCTTGGCCGGTTCCTGCTTCGTCGGCGAAGCGGCGATGCTCGTGGGCTTGGCCACGGGCGGCTGAATTCGCAGTTCGCCCGGGCCGAGCATGTGAGTGATCGGTTCGCCCGACGCGAGGATCACCATCTTGCACAAAAGGCCCTTATGCAATCCCGGCGGAGATTTGGCCGTCGTCTGGATCGGAAACGTCAGCTCCGCGGTGTCCTTGGTGATCTGTTGCGTCTGGCTGGTGACTTCGTTGGGAAGCCCGAGCAGGTCGACGCTCGCCGTGCCCTCGTAATCCTTTCGCTTGTCGACCTTGACGACCAGACTGGTCGACTGGCCCTGTTCCACGGCGAGCATCGGGAATGTGAAGGCCACGAACGGCTCCGTGACGTCGAGCTTGGCCAGCTGCGAGGACACACGCACAGGGCCGTCGCCCACGGTGGCCTCACCGATCACGGCGATTTTCCAGGTGCCCACGGCCGCTTTGGCATCGGCCGTCAGGGGGATCACGGCTTCTCGCTGTCCTTCGGGGATGGGGACTGAATCGGGTGCTGAGATTCCCGGCGGATGGTAGAGCATGCGCAGCGTGATGGGGGCCTTGAAGTCGCCCTCCCGGGTCGCGACCACCTTCAGGCCCAGGGAGCCGCTCTGCACCACCGGGACCTTGGACTCGACGACCTCAATCCGGAACGGCACTCGCTCGGTCACGGCCACGGCCATCCGGTCGGTGTAGTGGTTCCACACCTCGCGATTGTTCTGGCCGCGGATCATCGACGTGCGCTGTTCGAGCCGCCCCTCCACGACTCGGTCACCTTCGGTCGTTCTGCCGACAAGACCGGCCAGCGATCCCGTCAAGGGAGCGTCGGTTGCGGCCGTCAGCAACACCGGGACCATGGAGCGGTCGGACGCGATCGGCATCAACTCGGCGTTCATTCCCCCGGGGAGATTCGTCAGGTCGAGCTTGACCTCGCCGCCACAGTCCTCCCGCTGCGCGTTGACCATGAATGCCATGCGGTTGCCCCGCGGCACGGCGGCCGTGACGTCGACAAATGCCGTCTGCTCGGGAAGGCTGACGAGCAGACGTGGCTCCACGGCCGCCACTTCGATGCGATACACATACGTCGGGCTGCCCTGGTTCAGGTGATCGCGGAGGGTGATCACATACGGGCCGTCGGTCGGCGCGGTAAAACGAAGATAGCTATCCGGCGTTGTGCTGTCGTCATTGGCGGCCAGAGTACCGCCATCGGGGCGATGAATCGACAGCACCGCGTCGAGCGGCGACCGCAGGCTCCGGGCGAAGACCCGAATGTCGTACCCTAGCCCCTTCTTGGCCGTGAACTTGAAACTGTCCACGTCCCCCGGCTTGTCGATCAGGCCGTTCAGGGCGATGGGCGCCTCAAAAGGCGTCGCCTCGGCCGGCGTGTTGTTGGGCTCCGATTCGAGAAGGTTGTCGAGCGTGCTGAGCCGGAACGGATTGGGCGACGGGGCCACCCCCGTGGCATCACGGGCCGG
>JBDKTH010001049.1:0-2638 GCA_039680305.1 Thermoguttaceae bacterium
CGGCCACCGCCCTACGTGATCACCGGTCTTGTTCGTCCAAGCGTCGCAGCCGGCAAGAAAAAGAAGAAGCCCACCACCAGAGCGGGCTTCTTCAGTTCAGGTGTTCGGAATTCGGTTCGAGGGAGAACCGGTACGTCGGTCTCTGAACAGCTACCCTTCACAGGGCGGTTGAACCCGGCGTATCATCCCTCCTAAATGCTCGAGCCTTTTTCCCTCTCACCTGAACCACGAGAATTATCGCATCGGGAGCCGGCAGGCAAAGGAGCCGGGAAAAGACCCGGAAAACCTGCGGGAAACGCGGGGCGGGGGTGATGGACACTTGGGTGAACGGGATGAGGACACCGCGGGCGTCGCGCGGCCCCGATGCGCGTGGCACAAGTGCCGCGGCTATTGATCCTCAGTTTGAGAGTGTCGGTGCCTCGGACACCCCCACTGGGCTCGTCCCAGTGGAACGCAGGATTGGTGCACTACCCGCGAGGCACGGTTTTCCTCACGTCCCCGCCGGGCTTGTCCCGGGGGAGCGGAGGATTGCGTCCCTTGCGCGGCCGCTTGAGCAATCCCACGCTCCACTGGGACGAGCCCAGTGGGGGCGGTCGGCTTCGTGTTTCCCGGGGGTAGTCCACCCAATCCTGCGTTCCGCCGGGGCAAGCCCGGCGGGGGCGCGTCCGGACATTGGTAACCTGAGGATCAATAAACGGACCAGGCCTAGACGGTCTTCAGGTCCTTGAGCTTGGTCAGGGCGTGGTGGTCGTTCGAGGTATGGAAGACCAACAGGCTCTTGTCTTGCTCCTCAAGGGCCGTGGCATACAGGTGGTGGATGTCGATATCCTCCTGGGCCAGGATCTCGGCCACGCGCCGCAGCATGCCCGGCTTGTGGGGGAGGTCGATGACAATCACGTTTTCTTCATGCGGGGCATAGTTGGCCGCCACCAGCGCGTCCTTGGCCCGGAGGTTGTCATTGGTGACCACGCGGACCACGCAGTCTTCGCCGAGGACCATGCCGTTGACGGCAAGGATGCCCACGCCCTTTTCCGACAGCAACTTCGTCAGCTCAAAGAGCAAGCCGATACTGTTGCGGATTCGCACCACGACTTCTTTGCCTTGCTTGGCTTCCATCATTGGCCTCGCTCCTTTCTCGGGCTTCCGTGTGATCTCGCTGGAATTATACGCCTGGAGGGGAGGGGGCGGGATTCGGACGTCGGCGCGTCTTGACGAATGCTCGTGCATCAGCCAGCATAGGGGGGAACTCGGGGCTTCGCCCGGGCTCGTTGGGGCCTGGTGATGTAGAGCTACGCAAGGAGAAGAACGTGAGAGCGAAGTTGGCCTGTGGATGGGTGATGCTTCTGGGGATCGCGACGACCGGCTTCGTGGCCGCGGCGGAACGCGGCGATGGTCAGGCCGCGCAGCCCCGCCGGTACATTCCCGAGCCGCAACCGGTTCGCACGGAGATCCTCATCGGCGCCCATCACTGTCCGCTCTGGGAGGCCGACAAGCCGCAGATGTGGAACCAGGTGGTCAAGCATCCCGAACGCACCCCGGCGCTGGGCTTCTACTCCCAGGAGAATCCGGAAATCGCCGACTGGGAAACGAAGTGGGCGGTCGAGCACGGCGTTTCCTTCTTCGTCTACTGCTGGTATCGCGACGGCCAGGGCGGACCGGTGAAGACCCGCTACGCGAGCGCGATCCACGACGCCCTGTTCAAGTCGCGCTATGTGTCGAAGATGAAGTTCACGCTCATGTGGGAGAACCAGAATCGCGGCCGGGCCGGCGTGGCCGACGAAGCCGACCTGATGCAGAACCTGCTGCCGTTCTGGATGGACAACTACTTCCGCCATCCCAGCTACCTGAATATCGACAATCGGCCGCTGTTGTTCATCTACCGGCCCGAGTTCCTGGTGAAAGACCTGGGCGGGGTGGCGCAAGTGCGGGCGGCCTTCGACAAGATGCGCCAGGCCTGCCGGGCGGCCGGGTTCGACGGGCTGTATCTGTTGGGCGAGTATCGCGGGCTGGACCCCAAGCACTTGGAGTTGATGAAGCAGCTCGGGTTGGACTATACGTTTGCCTATTGCTGGCACGTGCAGAAGAATCCGACCCCGCAGCAGGCCATCGCCGCCCAGTTGGACTACATCACCAAGACCCGCGACCTGAAAATCCTGCCCGAGGTCGTCACGGTTTCGCAGGGTTGGAGCGGCTGGCACGACGAGGGGAGCATCTGGAAGATCCCGCCGGCCGAGTACAAGGAGCTTTTGGAAAAGGCCAAGGCGATCGTGCGCAGCTTCCCCGCCTCGGAACTGGGGAGCAAGCTATTGCTGTTGGACAACTGGAACGAGTGGAGCGAGGGGCATTACCTTGCGCCGCACAAGGAGTTCGGCTTCGGCTACCTGGACGCGGTTCGGGAGGTCTTTGGTGACGGCCCAAAGGAGCACAAGGATCTGCTGCCCGCCGACCTCGGCATGGGACCATATGACACGGCGTACCAGAACCATCTGAAAGCCGGTTTCAAGCCGAACGCGCCGAAGAAGTGAGCGGTGTGGGGTGGGTGGCATGCGTTTCTCGGGAACAGGCCGACCCACGGCTGCGCCGTGTGACGCCATGCCACCCAGCCGTTCAACCGGTTGACGCAAGTCTTTGTTTAGCC
>JBDKTH010000331.1:0-1956 GCA_039680305.1 Thermoguttaceae bacterium
ACGACGCGTTGCTCAAGGCCTTTGCCGACTATCTGGAGAAGCCGATCACGGTCGGGACCAAAACGGTCCAACGCAAAAAACTGGTCCGATGCATCGAGATGCGCCATTTCGGGTTCTGGGGCGAAGGGGCCTATCCGAAGCGGCTGATTCCCGGGAATTCCGCCTGCCTGATCCGGTTCGCCGACGCCTTTGTCCGGCACTTTCCCGACATTCGAATCGTTGTTCCCACCAACGGAATGGTTTTTGTGCGGATCTACGATCCGCTCAAGGAGAATCATTTCCACTTGCTCGCCCTACGGAACCGCGCGGGGCTGCTGGGGATTTTTCGGGACAACTGGGGATGCGACGAGTCGGCGGGCTATTACCAAAAGCTCTATCATGCGGCGAATCGCTACGAGAAGGACGGCGAAAAACTCTTCGAGCTGATCCGCGACCGCTGGAAGACCGCGCCGCTGGTCGGCGAACCGGGCCGATGGGGGCCGACCAAAGATGGCTTCCGTCCGTATTGGGGACTCTTGGATCAGGTCGGCTACCTGCATCCGGCGATGATCCGCAACTGCAACGTGAGCGAAGGCCGGTCGACCACGAATCCCACCGACTACTCGATTCTCGAGGATCCCAAGGCCCTGGACGCGTTTCAGCGGATGTATGCGATTCTTGGGTTCCGTTACCTGTTCACCGAAGCCCGGATCAAACGTGCGAAAGGCCAGATGGAAATCGAGACCGATTGGCTGAACATCGGCCTGACCCCGACCTACGAAGCCTGGAACGTCCGGTACTTTGTCGAGGATGCCGCGGGCCAAGAAATCTGGTCGGGCTCGTCGACGCTCGACCTGCGCACGGTCTTCCCCGATCCGGCCACGCCGCCAGGCGTCGTGGCCAAAGAAAGGGCGCGAACACATCGAGACCGGTTCAACAACGTTCCCGACGCCGGGACGCTCTGTGTCGAAATCGTCGATCCTGACGGCATCTCGCCTCCCATGGCGTTGAGCATCCAGGGGCGGACGACGAAGGGGGCGTATCCGCTGGGCCAGTAGAATCAGGTAGGGCGGTGCCGAGCTTGCGAGGCCCGCCAGATCTGTGGTCGTCGAGTGGCGGGCCTCGGAAGCTCGGCGCCGCCCTACCTGACTGACGTACCAAGCGTTCCAAATGCAATTCACACTCCGTTTCCTGCTGCTGACGTTCCTGCTTGTCGCCTTGTGCTTTGCCGTCTTCGACCGCATGGGCCTGGTGGTTGGGTTCGCGCTGACGGGCATCGCGGCTTATGCTCGCGGGACAAAGATTCGAGCATGGTCCACGACTGGTTTGGTGCTGGTGCTTGGTTTGGGGCTTCTGATACTGATGCCCGCGGTAGTTAACGCACGGCGTGCGGCAGAACGGCTGGCAACCTCCGATAAGCTCAATTGGGGCCTTCCCCAGGTAGCCTTGGCCTTGCGGAACTATCACGACCGCTTTGGCAGCTTGCCTCCGGTCCAAGAACGCGACGCGCAGATGCAGCCGCGGCACAGTTGGCGAGTCCTGATCCTCCAGGACCAAGTCCTGGAAGGGTATGGCAAGATGCTGCCTGCACCGTACAACCGCGACGAGGCTTGGAATGGCCCGAACAACCGCAAGCTTGCGACCGAACGCACTTTCCACGCGACGTGCTTAGCCGTCGTGGGCGAGGGCGGCGATTGGCTGCGGGCGACGGCCGACTCGAACCCCGTCCGAGTGGTCGAGTTCTGGGATGCGTACATGCGGTCCACACTCTGGCACGAACCTCGCGATCTGACTGTAGACGAAGCCTGCCAGGCAATCCACGTCCCAATCCCATCCGGCAGTTGGGCACACCGGCTCTTAGCCAGGGAGCGGCCGGGTTTTCGCGTCGTATTTGCCGATGGCACGGGACTCCGGATTCCGGTCCATACCCCGCTCCCGGTCCTCCGCGCCGCCCTCTTGGGCGACCGTGCGAAACAG
>JBDKTH010001342.1:0-7828 GCA_039680305.1 Thermoguttaceae bacterium
GGGCATCTCCTATCCCGACGGTTTCCAGGCCCCCAACGGGCTTGTCTACATCCTCTACGACCGCAACCGCCACAGCGACGGCGAGATCCTCATGGCCAAGTTCCGCGAGGAAGACGTGTTGGCGGGCCAGTTCAAGTCGGCCGACAGCCAGGCCCGGCTGCTGGTTAACAAGGTGGGCGGCCTGACCTGGCTCAAGCAAGCCGCCGAGGACGCCAAGCAGGACCGCACGGGCATCATCTTCGATGGAAAGAAGCCCGATAGCATGGTCTGCGACACCACGCTCCGCCAGTTGCCCGACGACTCGTGGATCCTGTTCATGCTCGCCGGAGGCGACACCGAACCGTCGCCCAAGAACTACACGGGCATCACGCGAAGCACCGATCAGGGCAAGACCTGGACGCCGCTGGAATCGTTCAACGTCGGCTTCCCGCGCGAAGGCAAGACCATTGGCCAGGGACCGACGGAACTGATGGTCTACGGGGGACGCTGCACCCTGTTCTTCTCGACGCACTCCCATCACTGGAAGAACGACTGGAAGTCATGGCTGATGATCAGCGACGATTCCTGCCACACGTGGACCGGCCCCCAAACGGTTCCGGGGCGGCTTCACGACCGCACGTTCCTTCGCAATCACATCGTTACCCGCGACGGCCGCATCCTCGTGCCGTTTCAACACTACGTCGGCCCCGACGCCGAGGCGTCCAAGCCGCCGCTGGACCGCGCGCTGACCAATCCCCGCAACGGCGTGTTGATGAGCGCCGACGGCGGAAAGACCTGGACGGAGCATGGCGACGTCCGGCTTACCGAGAACGACCGTTACTTTGGCTGGGCCGAGAACAATCTCTTCGAGACGTCCGACGGGCGCATCGCCATGATCATCCGGGCCGACGGGCTCGGCGGCATGCTCTACTACGCCGAATCGCCGGACGGGGGGCGTAGCTGGCCGCCGTTTGCCAAGAAGACCACGATCCCCAACCCTGGTTCGAAAGCCACGCTCTACGCGCTGAGCGGCGACACCGTGGCCCTGCTGCACAACCCCAACCCGTCGCATCGCAGCCCGCTGGCGCTGTGGATCAGCTTCGACGGGCTCAAAACGTGGCCGTACCGCCGCGTGCTCGTGCCGCAGTCGTGCGACGGCCCCAAAGGCCGGCTGAACTATCCCGACGGCTTCGTGAGCAAGGACCGCCAATGGCTGCACTTCGCCTTTGACGACAACCGCCATCGCGCCGTCTACTACGGGGCGAAGCTGCCGCCGTTGCCAAGGGATGAACGATGAGACAGCGAGGCACGCTCCCCGGGGCGACCGGCCTCGCAACGGCGTTGCCGACGCCGCGTGTTGGCTGCGCTACCGAGTGTCGAATTCGTCATCCGCAGCGACGGACAAATTGTACTGCAATTTGAGTTCGTCAGGCACGTCAGAGGCGATGCGTGAGGAATTGAGCCGGAGCCAGGCAATCGCAATTTGCGACGCCGCAGCCATGCCAAGCAGTCGGTAAAGCCACCCGCCCCAAGTACCCAAGAACCAGACGCCGTTGCGTTCAGCAAGCCAGAAGCTGTTACCCGTGAAACCAGTTCCATCGTCACGGCGCTGGCCAGCACAGACAATTCGGTCGCCGCCGCTGTCAAGTGGCATGGAGGTGACGTAGTATCCTGCCGTCTCCACGGCTGACACAACCGGCAAGTATTCGCGGCGTAGCTTCATTCTTGGGCTGCCCAGCGCGGGCCGTGCTCGTCAGCCGCCAGGCTGATCGCCGAAGGCGACATTGCGAACTACGGCCTGTTGGGTTTTCTACCGTCCACATCCAGAAGAATACTCTCATCCATCCACACAATCTTGAGCGATCCATCGGACTCTTCGTAGACCTCGCCTGCACGCAGAGTCAGGCAGTGGCCTGCGACTAGGAACCGCACTGCCGCAATGTCCCCGCGGTCATCGGCCTCAACCTCAACGTTGGTGATCTCCCCGAGCGGCAGTTCATCCAGTTCTCGTGTTCGGTAAATCGCGAACTCCGAAGAGTGCGGCAGCAGGGCAACAAGCTGATCGTGACGCCAAATGCCCCATTGATCGTCGTTCTGGTACGTTACGATCCTCGCTGTTTCACCGTCCTCAAGCACGGCATCGATCCGTTCCAGTTGAAGGAACGGAATGCTCGCATTTTCCCATTCCGGCAGTCCTCCATCATTGTCTCGAAGTGCCATTTCCAAGCCGATCCATCGGCGAACCGTCTTTCCGTACATGCTCTTCAGGGCGGCGATCTGCTCTTGCACCCAGTCGTTCATAGCTACCCCTGAAACCCAAGGTTTTCCCGCCGCCACGGTGCCCACACGAGCGTCCCGCGGATGGCGGGTCTCCTTCCTATTCTAGACGACCACAGGCCCAAGGATAAGAGCCCTTCGCCGGGACTGACGACGGAAGGTTGCCGAGAGACTTGAGGGCCGAGAAGCGGCGAAGCTGTGCCCATGGACCGTCGCCGTCACCCGCGCGGCTGCGAAGGGCCGTAAGCAGAATTCATCCTTCATCATTCATCCTTCCCTTTTGCCTTCGCCCACATCCTACGGCGGATCGTAGCCGCCGGGATGGAAGGGGTGGCAGCGGAGGATGCGGAGGACGCCGCGAAAGGAGCCACGCAGCGCGCCGTACTTCTTTACCGACTCGATGAAGTAGACGCTGCAGGTCGGCTGATAACGGCAGTTGTGGCCCAAGAGGGGACTGATCAGCCATTGATAGAGACGCACGAGGCCGATCAGGCCCCAGCCGGGCAGGCGGACCAAAACTTCGCCGGTTCGACGCAGCGTGTTCATCGTCGCGCCCTTGCTCGCTTGCCCGCCACCCGACGGGCCAACTGGACCAGGGAGTCCTTGAGCTTGTCCAGTTCGGGCTCGATGTCGGGTCGGGGGATCACGATCAGGTCCAAGCCTTCGGGCAACTGCGGCCGGGTCAGGCGGAAGGCCTCGCGGATCAGACGCTTCCAGCGATTGCGCACCACGGCGTTGCCCACCTTGCGCGAGACCGACAAGCCCAACCGCGGATAGGCCAGCTCGTTGTCGCAGCCGTAGACCACCAGCGTTGGATTCGAGGCGACCCACCGGCGGCGATACGCACGCTGAAAGTCGACGCCGCGGCGAACGTGATACTTGGCCAGGAAGCGCTGATCGGCCATATCGACTACCACCGCAAGTCGGCGCGAGGATTCTGGGTATACTTCGACGCCAATTGCTGGGCCAGTTGCCGGGCCGTCTCGTCGAGTTGCTTGGGCAAGACGATTGTGACCTCGGCGTACAGGTCGCCCGGCTCGCCACTCTTGGGCGTCACGCCGTGCCCCTTGATCCGCAGCTTGCTGCCGCTGGAGGTCCCCGCCGGGATGCGCAAGGCGACGGTTCCCTTGGGCGTCGGCACATCGACCCGTGCGCCCTCGATCGCCTCGGGCAACGTCACGGGCACGCGCACGTAGAGGTTGTTGCCGCGGCGGTGGAAATAGGGATGCGCGGCGATGTGGATGGTGATCAGGAGGTCGCCCGGCTGCCCACCTTTCGGCGAGGGCGTCCCTTGGCCGCGCAGACGAATCTTCTTCCCCTCTTCGATCCCCGGCGGGATCTTGACGGAAATCGTCTCGGCCTGGCCGGTGGGACGCTGCAGGCTGAACTGGACCTCGCCGCCGGTGATCGCCGTGCTGAAGGGGACGGTCAGTTCCGACTCGACATCCCCGCCGCGGCGTGCCCCGGCCCCGGTCCCGCCGGCCGTGGTGCGTCGCGAGCGGCCAGGGCGGCGGAATTGGGTAAAGATCTCGCTGAAGTCGCCAAACGGAGCACCACCGCCCCCGCCGCCCCCGCGTTCCCCAAAAAACTGGCTCAGATCGATGTCCTCAAAGCCCTGGAAGCCGCCTTCAGGGCCTCCCGGTCCCCACGCCGCCCCGCCCCGCGGTCCGCCGCCGGGCCCGCCCGCCCCCATCGACTCGAACGAGCTTCCGTAGCGGTCGTACAATTCCCGCTTCTGCGGGTCGTTCAACACGTCAAACGCCGCCTGAATCCGCTGGAACCGTTTCTTGGCGTCCTTGTCGTCCGGATTCCGGTCGGGATGGTGCTTGCGGGCCAAGTCCCGGTAGGCCTTCTGGATGTCCGACTGCGAGGCATTGCGGCTCACGCCCAGGACTTTGTAATAGTCTTCAGCCATTGCTGGTGATGATCCTTCGGATTGACTCTAGGAACGATCGGCGAAGAGCGGTCGGTGGTCGGCAATTAGCTATCAGCTATCGGCGGTCAGCGATCAGCGTTCAGCCGTTAGCGGTCAGCCGTTAGCGGTCAGCTGTCAGCTGTCAGCAGAAGGAGCTTCGCTTATGGGACGGCGCTGAGAGCTAAAAGCTGATAGCTGTCTGCTGATAGCTGTCTGCCAATTAGTGATCGCTGGCTCTTCCCTGGCACAGGCGTCTTCGCCTGACCTATTACGTATTGTAGCGCGTTTCCGGCGATGCTATCAAGCGGGGATGGTCACCCCTCTGCGGGCCGCCAGCTGCCGGCCAAAGGATGCCACCCCGGCGGCCCCCCTCTACATGCTACAATTGACATATCTGCCGTCTCGGGACTTGGGAAAAAACTATGCGTGGAATCCTCGCGATCGGGGCCGTCGGCGTGCTTCTCGGAGGGCTTGGGCTCGGGGAGGCCTGTGGCAGCGGCGGGCAACTGGTCCTGACCGTGGTCGATAAGGACACGGGCAAGCCGATCCCCTGCCGGATCCACCTGAAGACAGCCAACGGCAAACCCCGCAAGGTCGAAAAACTCCCCTTCTGGTTCGACCATGTCGTTTGCCCGGGCCAAGTCACACTGCAATTGCCCAAGGGAAGCTACAGCTTTGAATTGGAGCGAGGACCCGAGTATGTCACGTGCAGCGGTCACTTCACCGTCGACAACTTCGCCGACGACGCCAAGACCGTCGAGCTGCAACGTTGCGTGGAGATGGCAAAACACGGCTGGTGGTCGGGCGACCTCGACGTGCACCGGCCGGCTTCGGAGATCGAACTGCTCATGCAGGCCGACGACGTGCATGTGGTCCCGCTGATCAGCTGGTGGAACAACGAGATCCTGTCGGGCGCCAAATCCGGAGGCAAGGAACCGCTGGTCCAGTTCGACACGGATCGCTACTGCCAACTGCTGGGCGGCGGCCATGTGCGAGCCGGGGGCACGCTCCTTTACTTCAACCTGCCCAAGCCGCTGTTGCTTGTCGGGGCCGACCGGGAGTATCCGCCGCCTGCCCGATTCGTCGAGCAAGCCCGGCAAAAGGAAGGCGTCTGGATCGATCTGGCCAAACCGTTTGGTTGGGACTTGCCCGCCTTGGTGGCCCACGGCCAGATCGACTCGATCCAGGTCGCCCACGGCCAGATTTGCCGTACCAAGACAATCTCAGAGGAAACCGACGGCAAGCCGCGCGGCAAGCTCCGGTTTCCCGGCAACTGGGGCAACGCCCAGTGGTCGCAGGAGATCTACTTCCAACTGCTCAACAGCGGCCTGCGCATCCCGCCGACCGCCGGCAGCGGTTCCGGGGTCACGCCGAATCCGGTCGGCTACAACCGCGTCTATGTCCACGTGGACGGCGAGTTCAGCTACGAGAAATGGTGGGAGAACTTGAAGGCCGGACGCGTAACGATCACCAACGGCCCGCTGCTGGAGCCGAAGGTAGCGGGGGAGTTGCCCGGCCACACCTTCCATGGCCACAAGGGCCAGATCATGGATTTTGAGATTGGCCTGACCTTCGCCACGCGGGAACCGATCAGCTACCTGGAACTGATCCAAGACGGCCGGGTCGCCCATTCGATCCGGTTCAACGAGTATGCCAAGAGCGGCCGGCTGCCAAAGCTCGAATTCCGGGAAAGCGGCTGGTTTCTCGTGCGGGCGGTGACCGATCTCCAGCAGACCTACCGCTTTGCCATGACCGGCCCTTACTTCGTGGAGTTCGACGAGAAGCCGCGGATCAGCAAACGCTCCGTCCAGTTCTTCCTCGACTGGGTTTACGAACGGGCCCGGCAGATCAAGCTCGACGACGCCGACCAACAGCGAGAAGTCCTGAAGTATCACCGCGAGGCACGCGACTTCTGGCAGGATCTCCTTTCGCGAGCGAACGCGGAATAGCCTACCGCGACCGCGAGAAGCAATCATTTTCCCGCGGAAAATTCCACTCTCTTGAGGGAGGGAATTGTGGAAAGCCTCGAGTGATCTGGTGCACAATCTTGGGCACGGTGGCAGGCGGTAAGTTGAAGAAGGTCTTTAGGTTCGGCTCACCAGCCAAGTTGTAAGTGCCTCTCGTTCCGCAGTGGGGGGTGTTGCACAATTCTCTCTTTTCTCCCACTGGGAGGCGGTGTCCGTTCTCCTCCGGAGGACACCAGGGGGGTACGTTGGTCGGCGGTGGCGTCCCAGGCAGATTTCGAGGGCAATCCAGTCGACGTCCACCTGGAGTTTGGGGGCAGCGTCCCCCAACGTACCGCCAGGTACGCTTCCGCTTGATAGATCATTGTCGAGATGTCAAAGATCGATGTGGCGAGCGTATTGGGCTGCCAACAGGAAGCTTAACCGATTGGCTGGCCCAATTTCCAGTAGCGGCAAGCTGATTTTGAAGTCTCCCCCGACTTTTGGAAGCGGCTTTCTGAACCCTTGGGAAGACGGTACATTAACGCCATGGATGATTGGCGCAACCTCTATCCGTTCAAGTCTCACCGCCTGACGATCAACGGGCTGGGCTACCACTACCTCGATGAAGGGGAAGGGCCGGTCCTCCTGCTGGTACACGGCAATCCGACGTGGTCGTTTTACTGGCGCGAGATCGTCTCGGCCCTCCGACCGCATTATCGGCTGGTCGTGCCCGACCACATTGGCTGCGGACTGTCCGATAAGCCGGACCGGACCAATTACTCGTTCCAGCTTCAGTCGCGGATCGACGATCTGGGGGCCCTGATCCGGGAACTCGACCTGCGCGAGATCACCCTCCTGGCCCACGACTGGGGTGGGGCGATCGGCATGGGCGCGGCCGTGGCCGACCCGAGCCGGTTTGCCCGCTTTGTGCTGTTCAACACAGGCGCTTTCCGCTCCAGTCGTTGCCCCTGGCGGATCCGCGTCTGCCGCATACCGCTTTTGGGCCGCCTGGGCGTCCAAGGGCTCAACCTGTTTGCCCGAGCCGCCCTGCTGATGGCCACGGCCAAACGCCAACGGATGACCCCAGCCGTGCGAGCAGGGCTCCTGGCGCCCTACGACTCCTGGTCGCACCGCCTGGCCGTCCAACAGTTCGTCCTCGACATCCCGCTAAGCGCAAACCACCCCAGCTACCCGGTGCTTGAGCGGATTGAGACCGGATTGGCGCAGTTCCGCCAGCATCCGGTCTGCCTGATCTGGGGGATGCGTGACTGGTGCTTTTCGCCCCACTTCCTCGAGCGGTTTTTGGAATTCTTCCCCGGCGCGGAAGCCCACCGCTTCGACGACGCCGGCCACTATGTGATCGAAGACGCCCACGAGCGAATCGTGCCGCTGGTCGAGCGATTCCTCGAGAAGCATCCGCTCGGTGGCCCAGACACGATGGCATCCCCTCGCAGCCAACGGTAGAATTGGACGCGGCTTGAGACGCTGAACGACAGCAGGGAGGTTGCTCGGTCGTTCTCGCAGGGATCTGGCGACAACCGTCTATTCTCAGGTCAGGGAGGTTGTCCAATGTGCACCCGAACGCTCGGTTTGGGCTCTGTCCTGGCTCTGCTCGTGCTGCCCACGGTGGTCTTGGCCCAGCAAGGCAAATCGTCGGGCGATGGGCGGGGCGACCAATTGCAAGCGTTGATTGCACCGATCATCGCCCAGG
>JBDKTH010001360.1:0-7640 GCA_039680305.1 Thermoguttaceae bacterium
ATGGAGGACCCAACAACATCCCGACGATGTCGTGCGCATGGCGGCAGACGATGGAACCTATGCGCCCTTCATCCATGCGGGCGGCCGGCCCGCGCCGAGTTGGGCCTCGGAGGCGTGGCGCAAGGACACGGCGGCCGGCCTGAAGCGGCCCCACGCCCATATCGCGGCGTCGCCGTACGCGGATCGGGTCGCCGGCTATCAACTTGCTTCCGGGACCACCGAAGAATGGATGATGTGGGGGGGAAACGAGCAGCAATGGGTCGACTACTCCCCGGTCAACATCGACCGCTTCCGCAACTGGCTGGAAGCGAAGTATCGGACGGTCGAGCGGCTGCGTGCGGCCTGGGGCGATGGGAACGTCACGTTCGCCAACGCCACCATTCCCACCAAGGCCCAGCGGCAGCAGGCCGAACTCGGCTCCTTGCGCGATCCCCGCAAAGAGCAGGCCTCGATCGACTACTACCAGTACACCTCGGCGCTCGTGGCCGACACGATCGGCTACTTTGCCAAGGCGGTCAAGGACATGACGCATCGCGAGAAGACCGTCGGCGTGTTCTACGGCTACCTGCTCCAGTTGTGCGGCGAGCAGCGTCAGCAAAACGCCGGGCATCTGGCGTTGGAGCAGGTGCTCGGCTCGCCCGACATCGACTTCGTCTGCAGCCCGACGAGCTACGCCTTCCGACAGTTGGGCGGGGAGGGCACCTGCCACTTCATGTCACTGCTGGGGAGCGTCCAACTTCACGGCAAAGTGTGGTTCGACGAGAACGACGTGCGCACGTCGCTCGCTCCCGGCAAGCTCGGCACGTGGGGCCGTCCGGCCGACGTCGCCGGCGATCTTCTGCAGCAAGACAAGGAACTGGCCTACTGCCTTGTCCATGGCTCGGCCCAATGGTGGTTCGACGTGGGCGCGAACCGGTATGACGATCCGGTGCTGATGGGCCGGATCGGCAAGCTCGCCCGCCACGCGACCGAAACCTTGGCCTTGAACCGGACGCCGTCCGACGAGGTGGCCCTGGTCGTCGACGAGACAAGCCTGACCTACCTGCGCGTGGCCGATTCGCTGGGGGCCTCGTTGCTTTTGCGGCAATTGCCCTCGCTGCATCGTATGGGCGCGCCGGTCAGCCACTACCTGACGAGCGATCTCCCGAAAATCGCCGATCGCAAGGTGTTCTTGATCACCACGAGCTTCGCGCCCAGCGAGGCCGACCGTAAGGCGATCGACGCCCTGAAACGCGACGGCCATGTGCTGGTCTTCTGCTGGGCCGCGGGGCTCTACCGCGACGGGCAACTCGACGAATCGGCCATGGCCGACCTGACGGGCATCCGCCTGCGAATGTCCAATGAGACGACCCCGCTCCGCGTCACGCTCTCGGGACGCCACTCGCTGACCGAGGGGATCATGGGTGAGGCCTACGGCCCCAACCAGTCGACGCGCCCGGTGATCTATGCCGATGACCCCCAGGCGATCGTCCTGGGCACGCTGCCCAATGGAAAGCCGGGGCTGGTCGTCAAGGAGCACCCCGGCTGGACCGCCATTCATTCGGCAGCCCCCCTGCTGCCGGCCTCGCTTCTGCGGCGTATCGCTCAGCGCGGCGGCGTTCATCTCTATCTGGACACGGAAGACGTCGTCTGGGCCTCGCACGATCTGGTGGCCGTCAGCGTCAAGGAGCCTGGGCAACGGACGATCCGCCTGCCGCGAAAGGCCAAGGTCCGCGATCTATACTCCGGCGAAACACTCGGCACGGGGCTCGACCGCTTCCAGGCGGAGTTTCCCAGCCACGCCACGCGGGTCTTCGTGCTTGAATGACCTCGGCATGATGGACGGCGTGCGCCTTGACGGCGAACATTTTCCCGTGGCAACTTGCCACCGGGTAAGGGAGCAGCCATCTGTTTCCCGCTCCGCCCTCCCCCGGGCCAGTCAGGAACTTCCTGATTCTTGGTGAAGCTCGGGTTGACCGATGATCAATCCGGATTGTTATATAGGGGGGAGATGAAAGCAGCATTTACCTCTGCTCAGACAGCAGGTCGCCGTACTGGCGAAGAGGACACGGGTGTCTATACCGTGATTGTCTGCCCCGCGCACTGGGAAATCATCGTGGTGAGGCGGGTCGAGGGCATCGAGAGGCGGTCGGGCTGTTCAAGAAACCGACAGGTGTGTCGCGCAGAGCGACACCTCGGGCTGTCCTGCCGGACAATGGGGCAAGAAGGTTCCATTTCCCTCGCGTCTGTCACTCCCGGGGGCAGGTGGATTCCGAGGAAGGCAACGTGGTTGGAACAGCACATGTGTCCCGTTGAGCCTCTACCCGACCGTGGAACGGTCGGGTAGACTACTCTCTCTGTGATCGGGGCGGTTGTGAAGAGGAACTTTGGATATGGACTGCTTGACGACCGATCGAGACAGGCCGGAAGACGGACGGCCTGAGATGCCCCTTCTCAACGAGAGTACACGGCTTCGGCAGGCGTTTGCCCTTCATGAGCAAGACCGGCAATTGATGGCCTACGATATCCACGATGGTCTGGCGCAGGACATTGCGAGCGCGCTGATGCAGTTTCAATGCTTCCGCGAGGCCCACAAGACCGAGCGGGGCGACGTTTGGCAGGCATTCGACGCGGGGACGCGACTATTGACACAAGGGCTCGCCGAGGCCCGTCGTCTGATCGCCGGACTGGATCCGCCGCTGTTGGAGGAACTCGGCCTGGTGGCCGCCATTGTGCACCTGATTGGCCACGACGATCTCCATCGCGCGATCGACATCGATTTCCGCCATCGACTGGGGGCGCGACGTCTGCCGGGCTCGTTGGAAAATGCCGCGTTCCGAATGATCCAGGAGAGCCTGACGAACGCCCTGCGTCACAGCAAGAGCCCTCGGATTCATATCGACTTGTCCATCAAAAGCGGCGTGTTTCGCTTGATCGTCCAGGATTGGGGAATCGGTTTCGATCCCAACGCCGTGCGTCCGGAGGCAATGGGATTGCGGGGCATCTGCGGTCGAGCACAGCTCTTAGGCGGTGAGACGCGGATTCTCAGCCGGCCTGGCGCTGGCACGCGCATCGTGGTGGAGTTGCCGCTCGGGGGTTCCTGATCCCAGCGTCCGGACTGCCGGGGGCCTGATGCGCCAGGCGTCGCCTTCGCGTCGCCGCGGACCGGCGTTTCGTTGCCCTGGCATGATTGCTTTCCTGATAGACACCTGTGTATTTCCTCAATCATGGTTTTCAATCCCGACTGCCTGAAGGGCTCTCAGGGGAGCCCGCCCACCGATCGGCTTTTCCGGTGCCTGGTGGAGAAGACGTCGATCGCTGTTGCCCTGTCCAACGCGGATGGGACGATCTTGTACGCCAGTCCGTCGGTCGCCAGGCTCCTGGGAGTGGAGCCCGCGGAACTCGTCGGCCAGAGCATCTTCGCCTTCCTGCATCCCGACGATGTCTCTCACGGCAAGGTCATGTACCAGAATCTGGTTCGGGGACCGGCCGAGGCCGTCAAGGTGGAACTACGGTACCGGCACGCCAACGGTTCCTATCGGGTCGTCGAGGCCGATGCCACGAGTCTTCTGCGGTGCCCCTCGACGCGAGGGATTGTGGTGAACTTTCGCGACATCACCGATCGCGTCCAGGCGGTCGAGGCCCTGCGGCAGAAAGAGGATCGCCTCGATCTGGCCCTAGCCGTGTCCCGCCAAGGGCTCTACGACTTTGATGCGAAGACCGGCAGCATCGTGGTCAGCACCAAGTATGCGCGATTGCTCGGCTTCGGCGAGGAGGAACTCGAAGCGAGCGTGGCGGCGTGGGTTGAGCGAGTCCACCCCGACGACCGCGAGGGGATTCTCAAAGCCTCGGGACGCTGCTTCGCCGGGGAGGTCGACTCCTATTACAGCGAGCTTCGGGTGCGAACCAGTTCGGGGCAGTGGATCTGGATCAGCTGTGCGGGCAAGGTGGTCGAATGGGATCCGGCCGGCTTTCCTCAACGGATCGTCGGCACGTACATCGACATCACGGAGCGGCGGCAGGTCCAGGACCAACTCAAGCAACTCCAGTCCGAATTGGCCCATGTCGGCCGCATGAGCACGATGGGCGAGCTGGCGACCGGATTGGCGCATGAATTGAATCAACCCCTGGCGAGCCTGAAGCTCTACGCGCAGACCTGCCGCGATTTGCTTGACTCCGACGCCAGCTTGGCCCATCTGCGCCAGCCGCTGGAGGATATCGCAACCCTGTCGCAACAGGCCTCCGAGATTATCCGGAGGCTTCGCCGGTTTGTCCGTCGTCGCCCGGCCTGCCGCTCGACGGCGAGCATCAACCGTCTTGTCCAGGAGGTGGTCGATCTCACGGAGTCTGAGTGCCGCAAACACGGCATCCTGGTGCGGCTGGAACTGGCGGAGGAGCTGCCGCCGGCCGTCGTCGATTCGACCCAAATCCAACAGGTTGTCTTGAACTTGCTGCGCAACGCGCTTCAAGCCCTCGAGGGCCAACCGGCCGACCAGCGGCGGATTACCCTCCGGACGATCCGGACCGAGAATGGGATGGTCTTGGCGGCGGTGCACGACACGGGCCCCGGCGTGCCCGACGAGATGATCGCGCAGATCTTCGAACCCTTTGTCACCACCAAGCCGGATGGCATGGGGGTAGGCCTGGCGATCAGCCGGAATATTATCGAGGACCATGGGGGCCAACTGTGGTACTCGCCAGGCTCGCCCGCGGGCAGTGTGTTCCAATTCACCGTGCCCACCCAGCCCACGGAGACGCCGGATGGACCGTAGGCAGACGATCTTTGTCGTGGATGATGATCTGGGAATGCGGCGATCGATTGCGTTCGCCGTGCGTTCCGCCAAGTTGCACGCCGAAACCTACGCCACTGCCGAGGAATTCCTGGCGGCCTGGACGCCCGACACCCCAGGCTGTCTTGTGCTCGATCTGCGCATGCCGGGCATGACCGGCTTGAGCCTACAGCAAACGCTCGCGCAACGCGGAATCACGATCCCCATCGTGTTCATCACCGGCCACGGCGACATTCCCGCCTGTGTCCAAGCCATGAAGGCCGGAGCCATCGACTTTCTCGAAAAACCGTTCGACCGCGAACATCTCCTGCACTGCATCCGACGCGCCTTGTCGATCGATCGTCAGGCCCGGGAGCAACGCGATCGGCGGGCCACCGTGCTCCAGCGCTACCGGCTTCTCTCCGGACGCGAGCGGGATGTCATGCAATTGCTCGTCGCCGGCAAAACCACCAAGCAAATCGCGGCTGAGCTTCGAATCAGCAGCAAGACGGTCGACAACCATCGCACGAGCGTCCTCGAAAAGATGGCCGTGGACAACATCGTGGAGTTGACCCGTCTGGCCGTGACCTATGGCTTGCCCGTGCCACCCGAAGGCCACGAGTTCGTCTCGCTTTCCCCGGACTCGGACGGCTCCGTATCAGGAATTTCCTGACCCCCTCCAGGCGGCGGCCCGTCGCTGCCGATCTAGAGAACCATCGGGGCCCTAACGGGGCCCTGGTTCCGGGATGGGAGGTCGAGTCTGGTGCTGCATAGGGGCGAATGGGGCAGTCGCAGCAGACGACGCGACGTTCACGGTTCGCCAGATTGGTCGTGCGCGGGGCAGGCCGTCTGTGTGTGCCGGCGGACACTGGGTCCGCATCCCGGAACCTTCTTTTTTCGACGCGGCTTGGCAGCGGCGAGTCCGAGCCGACGCGCCTTCGTTCCCCCTCGTTCCGAATCGGGCGTTGCGTCGATCCGGAACCAATCTGGACTACAGCGATTGCCGTGCTTCCCTTGGGCCTGATCGCCAAGAAAAGCGGCAGGGCACGCCTCAGCCCAGGACAGGAGGGCGGGGGATTTGTATAATACCGTTAGGCGTTTGGCGGGCATCAATCCGGCGGGTGGGCCAGAGAAGTCCCGATTTCGTGCCGCTCGGAGAATGTCGGCTCATCGAGATGTGAGGCCGCGTTCTCCGGAAATCTGTCCTCCCCCGCAGCGCAAGGCTGGGGTTCGAAGAACCCGCCTGAGGCTGAGACGAGTATGGACACGAAACCCGTCGGGTGGGAAATCCTCGACACGCTCTACGAGAGCCGGCAGACCCTGATCTGCCGAGGGTGTCGGCTCGGCAGCGGCGAGCGGGTGATCCTCAAGATCCTCAAGTCGGAGGCGGCTACGGCGGAGCGGCGGGCAGGCTTCCAACGAGAGTTCGACTGCATTGCCCGGCTCGCCGTGCCAGGGGTTATCCGGACATTCGGCTTGGAGCCCTATCAGGCCGGTTGGGCGATGATGCTCGAGGATATCGGCGGCCCGTCGCTTGACCAGCGGTTGGCGCATGGCCCATTGCCGCTCGAGCAGACGCTCCCCGTGGCGATCTCGCTGGCGAACATTCTCGGCGGCATTCACGGTCAGCACCTCATTCACCGCGACGTCAATCCCTCGAACATCCTCTGGAACGTCCAGACCGGGCAGGTCCGCCTCATCGATTTCGGCCTCGCCGACGAGTTTCCGCAACGGACCGTGGCCTTGCAGCCGCCCACGGCCCTGGAAGGAACGTTGGCCTACATTTCCCCCGAGCAGACCGGCCGGATGAACCGCCCGGTCGACTACCGCACCGACTTCTATTCGCTGGGGGTGACCTTCTATCAGATGCTGACCGGGAAGCTGCCGTTTGCGTCGGACGACGCCCTGAGCCTGGTACATTCCCACATGGCCGGGATTCCCGCGGCGCCCCACGAGGTGAATCCCGAGATCCCGGCAATCGTTTCGGCGATTGCGCTGAAGTTGATGGCGAAGATGGCGGAGGACCGCTATCAAAGCAGCTGGGGCTTGGTGGCCGACCTGGAACGGTGTCTCCGCGAGTGGCAGGCCGAAGGGCGCGTGCAGGCTTTCGAGTTGGGACAGGAGGACGTTTCGGATCAGTTCCAGATCCCGCAGAAGCTCTATGGGCGGGAGCGCGAGATCGCCAAGCTGCTGGCGGCGTTTGAGCGGGCGAGCACTGGCGGAACGGAACTACTCCTCGTCGGCGGCTATGCCGGCGTAGGGAAGACCGCCTTGGTGCACGAGATCCACAAGCCGATCACCGGGAAACGGGGATACTTTGTCGAAGGCAAGTTCGACCAGT
This sequence comes from Thermoguttaceae bacterium, assembly GCA_039680305.1. Taxonomy (GTDB): domain Bacteria; phylum Planctomycetota; class Planctomycetia; order Pirellulales; family Thermoguttaceae; genus JBDKTH01. Next base: position 7,090 of record JBDKTH010001360.1, read on the forward strand.
TGCGGCGCAACATCCCCTATTCCGCCTGGCTTCAGGCCTTTGCCGGCTTCACGCGGTACCTGTTGAGGGAGAGTGAATCCCGTCTGAAGACGTGGCGGCAAGAGATCCTGGAGGCGGTGGGAAGCCTCGGTAAGGTTCTGACCGAGGTCGTTCCCGATTTGGAGCTGGTGATCGGCCCGCAGCCGGCCGTTCCCGAACTGGATCCGACCGAGTCGCAGAACCGGTTCAACTACGTGTTCCAGTCGCTCGTGAAGGCCATCGCGCGGCGAGAGCATCCGCTGGTGGTCTTCTTCGACGACTTGCAGTGGATCGACGCCGCCTCGCTGGCGTTGCTGAAGACGCTCCTGACCCGTGCCGATGTCTCCTCATTCCTGGTGATTGGCGCCTATCGGGACAATGAAATCACCGCGTTGCACCCCCTGCGCCAATTCATCGACGAATTGCCCAAGGAGACGACGGGGCTGGAGCAGCTAACGCTGGGGAACCTCTCGGAGCCGACGGTGTGTACGCTGATCGCCGACACGCTCCATCAAGGCCCGTTGGAGGTCCAG
>JBDKTH010001350.1:0-2667 GCA_039680305.1 Thermoguttaceae bacterium
GCCACCGGCTCCTGGAAGAAAAGCGGGTCGCCGGCCAGGACGCGGAAGAACTCCAGCAGTTGCTCCGGGACCAGACCTTCAACCGCCTGGCAATGAAGCTGGGGGTCAAGGTGATCCACGTCAGCGAACGCGACACGCAGATCACCGACCAGCCCAAGAGAATCGACGAATTCGTCAACACCTGGAGCATCGAGGGGTTCCGCGAAGAGGGGATTACCACGGCGGAACTCGGCTGGGGGACGCACGAAAAGGAGTTGCCGCCGCTGGCCTTTGAGCACACCAGGGGGCCGAAAAACCAGATCTGCCTGGCCCGGATGGGGATGAACACCTGGGTCGTCTCCTGGGTGCCCGACTACCCGATCCACGGCATGGTCATCCGCCACGGCGAGGCCTTCACGATCTCCGACCGGCTGACCGTCTGGGAAGACGGCACGGCCGTCTATCGCCCCACGGTCCATTACGCCTACTGCCCGTGCGACGCGGCGATCAACTCGCTGACCGAGTTGCGGGGTCGCGACTACAAGCTCCAGCCGACCTTGCGGATCCTCTCCGACGAGATCATCGGCGGGGCCGACATCCTTGGCGCGCTGTTGATGGGCCACGGGTACAACTCCTGGTGGACGGGCAGCCGCCTGACGATCGAAGAGGCCCGCGGCCTGGTGCCGCACCAGAATGCGACCACCATGCAAGTGGCGATTTCCGTGGTCGCGGCGACGATTTGGGCGATCGAAAATCCCACTCGGGGCGTCTGCACCCCGGAAGACCTGCCCCACGAGTACATCCTCCGGCTCGCCCGGCCGCATCTGGGGGATATCCTTTCCGTCCCCTCGGACTGGACGCCCCTAAAGCACTACGTCAATGTGTTCGACGGCTTCAACAAGCCGGTCATCGACTGGGACGACCCCTGGCAGTTCAAGAACTTCCTGATCACCGACGGCGACTAGGGGCCCGTCCAGAAAGAACAGGGCCCGGAATTCGGAAGTTGGGATTGAAGGGGAACCGTCTGTTCTCGATAATTCTCCGTTTCGCCCCGTTCGCGGTTCACTATCCACCAATCATCATCCCCTCGCCACCCCCATGCTAACACCGGATCAACTCCAAGACCTGGCCAAGAAGCACGGCACCCCGTTGTTTGTGGTCGACCACGAGGAACTGCGGCGGAACTACACGGAGTTCAAGCGGCACCTGCCCCGGGTCCAGGCCTACTACGCGGTCAAGGCCAACCCTGATCCGGCGATCGTGCGTACGCTCTACCAGGCCGGGGCCAGCTTCGACGTGGCCTCGATGCCCGAGTTCCTGATCGTCCACGAGTACATCAAGCATCTCCCGCCCAAGGAGCGGCAGGACTTCATCTGGGACAAGATCATCTACGCCAACCCGATCAAGACCAACGAAACGCTGGCCGAGCTGGACCAGTACCGGCCGCTGGTCACCTACGACAACTACGAAGAGGTGAAGAAGGTCGCCAAGTACGCCCCGCACGCCGGGCTGGCCCTGCGGATCCAGGTGCCCAACACCGGGGCGATGGTCGAACTGTCGAGCAAGTTCGGGGCGACGCCCGGCGAAGCGGTCGCCTTGATCGAAGCCGCCCACAAGGTCGGCCTCGTCGTCGAGGGCTTGAGCTTCCACGTCGGCAGCCAGACCACGAATTTCGAGAACTACATCCAGGCCCTCAACCTGGCCGCCGGGATTTTTGAGGAGGCCAAGGAACGGGGCTTCCAGATGAAGCTCCTCGACATCGGCGGCGGCTTCCCCGCCCCCTACAACAGCGACGTGCCCCGGTTCATGGCCATCGCCAAGCGGCTCAACGCCGAACTCGACCGCCTCTTCCCCGCCAACATCGAGATCCTCGCCGAGCCGGGCCGGTTCATGGTGGCCACCGCCGCCACGGCCGTCGCCAAGGTGATCGGCAAGGCCCACCGCAACGGCAAACGCTGCTACTACATCGACGACGGCGTCTACCACACCTTCTCCGGCATCCTCTTCGACCACTGCAAGTACCCCCTGAAAGCGTTCAAACAGGGCCCGACCGAGATCTGCGCCGTCTTCGGCCCGACCTGCGACGCCCTGGACACGCTCTCCCTGGCCGAAGAACTTCCCGACCTGGAACTGGGCGACCTGGTCTACAGCGAGAACATCGGCGCCTACAGCCACGCCTCCTCCACCTCCTTCAACGGCTTCCCCCCAGCCAAAGTCCTGCACATCCACCAGGACGAAAACGTGCTGCCGTAGGTGCGTGAAGCACGGGCCCGAAGGAAAACGGCCTGTTCCGCGAACCGATCCACCAACACGGTAAACTGCTCCCTTCCGAGCAGCCGAGTGCGAAACGAAGTGAGGGAAAGGGATCGAAGAGGGGGAAAGGACCAAATCGCGACAACGCCAGGTACAACGGGCCGCGCGAGTGGGACCACGCGGAGCCGCGGAGCCGCGGAGGTTGTGAGGGGTACTTCAGTGTTTTGCGGAAAGGTTCAATAGTGACCTTGCCCCTTCCCAAGTCTTTGGCCCGTCTCCTCTTCTTCTCCGCGTCTCCGCGGCTCCGCGAGATCCCTTCCTTTGAACCACCTGGCGTGCACGCCAGACGCCACGCGGCCACGCCACAGTAAGCCAGCGGCACGGCGAAGATTTTTTGTCCCGTGGCCCACTAAAACGCTGGAAATTGGGCCAGCG
>JBDKTH010000976.1:0-2408 GCA_039680305.1 Thermoguttaceae bacterium
GGAATCACTCCTGCTGTAGAAATCGATTGGGGGTGTTATTCGCCGCGGTTGGTCCGGACTTAACAGGCGGGATTGAACGACACACTGGACGCAACGTATTCTCTAAATCGCATCTGAATGTCCGATTTAAGGCGGCGAAGTTGGCCGCATTGCTTTGCGGCCGGTTAGAACTCACGAACGCATGGAGGAGTCTCTCCGAATCCGATGCACCCCGTCCAGGATCATCCTCTCCTGAAGAGCCCGAGGATCGCCGGATCGGAGCCCGGGCGAACGGCCAGTGCTGATACGCCGTCCGCCCGGGCCGGTTGGTCTTGCTTGTCCTAGCTCAAGATCGCCGCGAGGTCTCCTTCGGGGGTACTGATGGGCATGATGTTGAATTTCTCGACGAGCACATTCAGGACCGTGGGGGTGACGAAGGCGGGCAACTTCGGTCCGAGACGGATGTTCTTGATGCCCAGGTACAGAAGCGTCAAAAGGATCGCCACCGCCTTCTGCTCGTACCAACTGATGATGAGCGACAAGGGCAGGTCGTTGACACCGCACCCAAAGGCCTTCGACAGGGCGACCGCAATTTGAATGGCTGAGTAGGCATCGTTGCACTGGCCGACATCCAGAAGCCGCGGGATTCCGCCGATGTCGCCGAACTCCAGCTTGTTGAAGCGGAATTTGCCGCAGGCGAGCGTCAGGATCACCGAATCCTGAGGAGCCTTCTGGGCGAACTCGGTGTAGTAGTTGCGGCCCAACTCGGCCCCGTCGCAGCCGCCGACGAGGAAGAAGTGCCGGATCTTGCCCGCCTTGACCGCTTCGACGACCTTGTCGGCGACCCCGAGAACGGCCTCGTGCCCGAAGCCGACCAGGATCGTCTTTTCCGGCTCGTCGGCCGGGAAGCCCGGGGCAGCCAGAGCTGCCTCGATCACCGGGGTGAAGTCCTTGTCCTCGCCGATGTGCACAACGCTTGGCCAAGCCACGAGACCCGTGGTGAAGATCCGGCCCTTGTAGTCTTCCTTCGGCTTCTGAATGCAGTTGGTGGTCATTAGGATTGCGCCGGGAAACGCGGCGAACTCTCGCTTCTGATCCTGCCAGGCGCCGCCATAGTTGCCCACCAGGTGCGGATACTTCTTCAGATCCGGATAGCAATGGCAGGGAAGCATCTCGCCGTGGGTGTAGATGTTGATTACCTTGCCTTCGGTCTGCTTCAAGAGCGCGGCGAGGTCATGCAGGTCGTGGCCGGAGACGAGGATGCACTTGCCCTGGACCGGCGTGACGCGGACCGAGGTTGGCTGTGGAACGCCGTACGCGCCTGAGTTCGCCTCGTAGAGCATCTCCATAACCCGCAGGTTCAATTCCCCGACTTTGAGCGCCCATCCGAGCAGCTCATCGACGGCCGGCTGAGGCTGGGCGAGGAAGTCCATTCCGGCGTGGATCGTGGCGTAGACGGCCGAATCCTCTTTGCCGAGCACGGCGGCGTGCTCCGCGTAGGCCGCCGTCCCCTTGAGCCCATAGAGGATCAGTTCCTGAAGGCCGACAATGTCCTCAGACGAGCCGCTCTGGCGGGACGCGATCGAAACAAGCTGTCCCTGCCCTACAAGGCCGTCGGCGTCGGCCGTCGGGGCCCAACTGGCCGGGCCGTCGAGTACTTCGGGGGTTTTCCCGGCGTCGCGACAAGCCTTTTCATAAAGCGTCTTGGCCTGGTCGCGGACTTGGGCCGCGTCGGCCAGGTGCGTCTTGAGCCGCTCGGGATCGAAATCGACGTTCGTCACCGTGGCAAACAAGGCCTGGATCACGAACCGATCGACCTGAGGATCGCGAGTTCCAAGCTCGGCGACCCGGTGGGCGTACATGGAAATGCCTTTCGCCGCATGCACGAGCAGGTCCTGTAAGGCCGCCGTCTCGGGATCTTTGCCGCACACGCCTATCTCGACACAGCCCCGGCCGTTCGTGGTTTGCTCGCACTGGTAACAGAACATTTTCATGACAGTTCTCCATGGATCGATGACAAAGTTTGCTGGTGGCAGTGAAAGTATCGCTGACGGCCGGAGATGAGTCCTTGATCTAGATCAAGCGGAGGAAAAAAATCCCCCGCCTTTCTTACGAAGGCCACCCCTACCCCCCTTCTGCTGTCAGGAAGGCGTCAACAATATGACGCGACTGCCAGTAGTTCACAAAAAGCTTGATCTATGTCAAGGACTTTTCCACCTCCCAAAAGGATACTCTCTATAGCCCTAAAACGGGAGATGGCCCCAAAGTCTCATACCCTGCGAGCTTGGTGGCCGATGCCTGAAAACCGCCATAAGATGAGGGCCCAACTCATGATGCGACGCTGGTTGAGAAGAATTCTGCAGACGCTCCTGGCGTTCGCCGTTGTCGGCGGCGTGGTGTACTGGATGAAGTTTGCTCCGTTTCCGGTC
>JBDKTH010001001.1:0-17538 GCA_039680305.1 Thermoguttaceae bacterium
GCCATGATGATCGGGAACGTCTGGAAGCGCCGAGCGCAGTAGCCCTCCTGACCATCGGGCCGATAGACCCGGCAGCCAGCGATCCCGCAACGCGGATGACGGTCCATGAAGCGGACCATCTTCAGCAGGCATTCTTCCTCCGGATCGAAATACACGTCGGTGTTCAACAGCAACACGTAGCGGGCGGTGGACGCTTCAAGAATCCGGTTGAGATTGGCCGCGTAGAACAGCCGCTGCCAGTTGTGGATGACCTGCGTGCTCGGAAAGTAGTGCAAATAGGGCTCGCCGCCGTCCTCGGAGGCGTTATCGACTAGCAGCAAGCGGGTCTTCAGACTGCCTGTTGACTCGGCCATCGAAGATAGCAGCCGTGGCATCCACTGGCGTTCATGGGTGTAGATGACACCGACATCCAAGTCATTCATGCGGCTTTGCTCCAACTCCGGCCGGGACCAGAGGTCGTCGAGAGCTCCGATCGCTTCGAAAGAGATACGTTGAGCAGGGAAGGATGGGTGGAAAAACAGGTCCCAAAGACCTTGAGGACCTGACCGAGCCCAGTCAAGCCGGCGAACTCCATGCCCGGCAGTTGCCCGCCACCGGTGAGCAACTCGCAACGTCGCCCCTCCCCCCCCTCGATTACCTCACGCAACGACCAACCGGTCTCCGCCTCAGAAGTCGTTGGCGTGGCGTGCCACTCGAACGTGAGCCGGGAGGCGTCGGACGACGTGAGGCTCAAGGTCAGGTGGGAAACCTTCCAGGGTTTGACCTCCTGGAGGAACACGGCCCAAAGCTCGTCGAGCGGGAGTTCGGCGAGGTGCTCGACGGGCGGGAGTTGGTAGACCGGGTTGAAGTGTCCTAGTCGATTCGCCCAGGTCACGATCCGAGAGGCCACGAAGCTCTTCGCCAGGGCGAGTTCATGGTGTCCGAACAGGCGCAGGCGGATCATCGCGACGATCAAAGTCAGGGCGGTGATCCAGGCCAAGGCGTCGTTGCGGAAGATGGTGGCTGCCGTGGCCCCGCCCCCCGACAACAGGCACAATGCTCCAATGACACACAACGCCTGCCAGGGGGTCAGGCCGCGGTCGAGCAACCGATGATGGATGTGCTGTCGATCGGGAGAATCGAAACGTCGGCCGGTCAGCTTGCGGCGGAACACGGCCAATACCGTATCGAACAGCGGCAGCGCCATCACGACGGCCGGCGCGGCGATCGAAAGGGTTGCCGAGGTCTTCAATGCCCCTTGGAACCCCAGGATCCCCACCATGAACCCGATGATCATGCTTCCCGAGTCGCCCAGGAAGATGCTGGCTTGTGGCAAGTTATATGGAAGGAAGCCAGCCAGGGCGCCGGCCAGGACGGCAGCGATTGCCGCCACATGCAGGTTGCCCATACTGGTGGCGATGATCCCCAGCATGGCGGCCGTGGAGAGGCCGACAGTCGTGGCCAAGCCGTCCATCCCGTCCAGTAGGTTCAAGGCGTTGATGCAGCCGACCAGCCAGAGGACGGTCAGCGGGGCGCCCAGCCAGCCCAAGTCGATCGGATAGCCGAAGGTCACGATGCGGTCGATCGAGTAGCCAAGGAGCACCACGGGGAGCACGGCCGCGATCTGGAGCACGAGTTTCACGCGAGCCCGCAGGTGATAACGATCGTCGATCGCCCCGACCGCGCAGATGAGTCCTCCGACCGCAACGACCAACAGCGAGAGATGCGTGAGGGCATCGCCCGCACCGAACGCCCCGCAATGGGCGATGAGCAGCCCGAGGACTGTGGCCAGGTAGACGGCCACTCCACCCCACAGCGGCACGATCCGGCGGTGCAGTTTCCGCTCGCCGTCAGGACGATCGAGCGCGCCCCACCGGCGGGCGATCGCACGGACGATCGGCGTCAGGATGAGGGAGCCGGCAAAGGCGGATAGTAGAGCGAGGACCAAAACATCCATAATGCAGCGTCACAGGGGATGCGGACGAGACTTGCGGCCGACCGACACACCAGCCGCCCGCTCGGCGATTTGCGCGGCTTTGTCGTTACGAACCACGAGCAGCACTTCGTGGCACTCTTGGGGCAATCGCTGACGATCGACGCATTGATAACCCTGCGATTCGACTCGTTCCAGCAAGGTCTGTCCGTTGGTCGTGCTGGTCCAACGCCAGGCCCGCATGATGATCGCGTCGGGCCGACTGTTCCGGAGCATCGTGAGGATCGTCTCGTCGTTGGTCCAGGCCGGGAAGGTCTCGCTGCTGCCGCGTGCGTAGTATCCGACGACGGACGTCAGATCGTCGACCCCAAGGAGCGAGGGGGATGGCCCAACTTCCCGCCGCAGCCATTCTCCGAGTCGGACCTCGCCGAGCCGATTGGTGCCGTTGTTCCCCAAGACGTCGCCGAGTCCAACGGCGACCACGAGCAGTCCAGGGACGACTGCCGCCCAGCGCCATTGGGCAGAGCCGGTCCACTGTTGGAACCGCCGGACTGTCCAGCCGGTCAACGCCCACAACTCGAGGGCGACAAACGGACTGGCCATCAACGCGATCGGAATCACGTAACGAGGGCACGAGCACCGGGCGAAGGAAAGGTGAATCCAAACCGAAACCACGATCACGAGGGAGACACAGAACAGCGGCTGATGGTCTCGCCGGAGCCACATACGTCGCCAATGCCACATGCCACCGAACATCAGCAGGGTGAAGGCCGGTGTCAGCCCTTTGACAAAGGTCGGGACAAACACCCAGGTCGTCCGCAGGAACGTCATCTTTGAGACGCCCTCGGCCGCCGTTGTTTCTGCGGACGATGACGTCACCAGTTCCAGCATCCATCGCTTGGCTGTGTCAAAGCGGTCGTAGCGGAATGCTCCCCAGGGCGTAGGATAGTGCAGCCATAGGAGATTGACGACGAACGCCAGCACGGGAGCCGCCAGCACACACAGAAGCACCCCCGCCAGGAGCTGCCAACGTCCTCGGACAAGCGCTCGCCAACGCCAGAAGGACCAGAGTCCCAAGGGAATGAGGAGAAACAGACCTTCAAACCGCGTGAAGATGGCCAATGCGATGCTCAATCCGGCCGCTAGGCAGAATCCCCAGTGGACCTCCGTAATTGCTCGCCAGAGCAGGTACAGCGACAACGTGAATAGGAACCAGAACGTCGGATCGCGAATCGCCTCGGGGCTCCAGCTGATCAGTTCCCCGTGGGTCGCATAGAGCAGGCAGGCGATCAGGGCCACCCGATCGTCGAACTGCCGCCGCACCCACCCAAACAGCGGCAGAACGAGGAGGGACGAAATCAACACCCCCCAGTATTTGCCAGCCACGTCCCAATCCAGCCCCAGCCGATTCAACCCGATCAACAACGGCGGATAGACGTTCAAACGCATCGACCCCAGGCCATTCGTCAGGTCGCCCCGTTCCAACGCTTGTGCCGAGTGGATGTAGAAAATCCCGTCAGGACAAAGGCTGGCGAGCTTCGTCGCCATCCAGACGCGGGGAATAAGGCACAGGAGGACCAATCCGACCAATAGGCCATACCGCCGCGAAACCTCCAAACGCCTCGGCTCAGGCTCCGACAACCGATTGGCGAAATCGGCCGGAGCGAGGGGAAAGACATCGGGGATGGCAGACATTTAGGAGACCAAGGGGACTGGAGAGACTAGGTAAACACAAAACCGCCGACAATGTACTCCACGTAACTGACCAAAAACCGCCGGTGTTTATCGCAAAACTCGTTTGGCAGAGCAATGTCAGTCTTGCCCAGATGGACTTGTTCACCTGGGGGACTGCCAGTAGAATCGGAAGCTAACCACCATATAGCGGGATCTGACGAGCCACCTGTCGATTTCATGGCCTCTTCTACCACGCCTTCAGCGGTCTTCATCGTTCTGGCCACGCACAATGGGGCAGCCTACGTTGCGGAGCAGATCGAGAGTATCTGCCAGCAGTCCTTGGCTGACTGGACGCTCCTGATCCGCGACGACGGTTCGACGGACAGGACCCCGCAACTCGTGCACGAGATGGCCGCGGCCGACCCACGGATTCACGTTGTGGAAGATGGGGGGGCTCGGCTTGGAGCGGCACAGAACTTCGGCCGGCTTTTGCAGCGGGCCTATGATCTTGGGGCCGAGTACGTCTTCTTCGCCGATCAGGATGATGTCTGGCTCCCCGACAAGTTGCACAAGCAACTGACGCGAATGCGGGACGGGGAGGTCGGCGTCCGGGGACGCTTGCCCCACTTGGTTTATTCGGACCTGACGGTCGTCGACCCGCATCGGCAGGTCGTTCATCCCTCGTTCCTGCGTGCCTCCCGGCAAAACTACACGACCGAGGAGCCTTGGAAGACGCTGTTGGGGCGAAGTTTTGTGTTGGGCTGCGCGTGCCTGATCAACCGGCCGTTGATGGAGTTTGCCTTGCCGTTGCCTGAGGCGGCGGTGATGCACGATTGGTGGGTAACGCTCTGCGCCGCCCATATCGGCGGGATCTCGCTGCTGGCAGAGCCGATGGTCCTGTATCGCCGGCACGGGGGCAACGCCAGTGGGCCGTCCGGGTTCTGGGCCGGGTTGAACCCGTTGCGCCATTCGTGGAAGAAGCGTTGGCAGGCGGGCACGGCCAATTTCCGGCAGTCGCTTGCCCAGGCCCAGGCGTTACACGAGCGACTCCAGCAGCGGCAGCCGGGCGTGGATCCCGAGCGGTGGACCCTTTTGGACCGCTGTTGTCAGGTCTTCGAGCGGCCGGCTCCGGGGCTTCGCGGCATCTATGACCTCTGTCGCCTGGGGGTTCCGCAGATCGACCTGCCGCGCCGGCTCCTCTATTACTTCTGCCTCATGCTCTTCGGTGGTCATCGGCTGCCCCTGGAGTCCAATGCGGCTACTCCACCACGATCCCGTCCAGGTCGGCTTGGGGGGGCGGAAACTGGGGATTCATCTCCTCGAGCGTCTGGCGGAGGATCCGGCTGACCACGAGGTTGCGGTACCACTTCTTGTCGGCCGGGACGATGTACCAAGGAGCGCGAGACGTGTTGCAGCGGGTCAACGCATCCTCATACGCCCGGACGTAATCGTCCCAGAGCTGCCGCTCCTCGACATCCTCGTGGCGGAACTTCCAACGCTTGGTCGGATCGTCAAGCCGGGCCTGGAGGCGTTTGCGTTGCTCGTCCTTGCTGATGTGGAGGAAGACCTTGACGATCTGAGTGCCGCCGTCGGTCAGGAGTTGCTCAAAGGCGTTGATGCGATCGTAGCGGCTGTGCCACTCCTTCTTCGGCACCAGGTTGTGTACGCGGACGATGAGCACGTCCTCGTAGTGCGAACGGTTGAAGATGCCGACCTCCCCTTTGCCCGGCACCGCGCGGTAAATGCGCCAAAGGAAATCGTGATCCAACTCCGCGGTGCTGGGCGTTTTGAAGGCCGTGACCTTGCAGCTTTGCGGATTGAACCCGCTGGCCGCGTGCCGGATCGTGCCGTCCTTGCCCGAGGTGTCCATCCCCTGCAGCACCAACAGCAACGCCCGGCGGTCTTCGGCATAGAGGCGATAGCCCAGGTCGGCCAGGGCCTGGGTGTTCTCGGCCAACTCCTGCTTGGCCTCGTTCTTGTCGTCGATGCCGCCGGTGTAGCCGGGGTCCAAGTCGTCGAGCCGAATCTCGGTGCCTGGCGGGAAGGTCAGCGGTTGTTTCACGGCGATCGCTCCTGTGTCTATGTTCCCTCAAATGCGGCTAACTAGCCGCTAGACAGTCCCCAGTCTATCACATGCAAGTCGCACAAGTACGATAGCCGCCAGCCTATCATCACCTTGCGATCCATCAATGCCCCGCCGGGACCGCCCCCTGCCCAGATCGTCGATTTTTGGTCCGTCTTATGTCCCCATCGCATACAGAAGGGGTCGCGTAGGTCGCTGCAAGGGGATTCCTCGTCTTGGTGCCCCCCCAATAGCGATTCGTACATGGATTATTGGCAAGGATAACTCGAAAGGGGAGGATTTTCAGAAGAAGTGGGGGTGGTGTGGTCGATCGGAAATCACAATACGCCATCTTTTGCGCATAGCGAACTTTTGTCTTCTGGGGGCTGCAGAAAAGCTGCAGAACGCGGTGGATCGCACGGAAGTGTTCACCCCTGCATGGAGGCTTGTCGGCTGCGCGGCCACGATTTGGCTCATAACGGCCAGTCTGAGCTTCGCGGTCGATCCGGCCGGTTCCGTCCAGAAGCATTTGGAGGACGAAGAGCAGCGGAGGCAGATTCGCAAAGAGATTCAGCGCCGCCTCTCAACGGACCGGCAGGGGAAGTCGATCGACGATTCGGCCATCAGGTCGGAGGTGGGCAACGGCGGGCCGGCGGCCGACGCCGCAAGCTTCGCGTGTCGCCGGATCGTATTCGACGATTCCGAGGTTCTCAACCCTGGTTGGCTGGCCGAAGTGGCGCGTCCGTACGAGGGGCGGGAAGTGACGGTCGGCGAGTTGAAGAGCCTGATCGCACGGATCAACGACGTCTACCGCGAAAAAGGCCTGGCGACGGCTCGCGCCGTGCTTCCCTCGCAAGAGGTCGTCGACGGCCTTGTCCGGATTGCCCTGATCGAAGGCAAGGTGGGTCAGGTCAGGCTCCAGGGCAACCGGCACACCTGCGACTCGGTGATCCGCCAGAATCTACCCAGTCTGGCGTCCACGGGCCAATTGCTCGACACGCGGCAACTGGCGCAGGATCTGATCCGATACAACAAGCTTCACAACAACGACCTTCGGGTCGAGTTGAAGCCCGGCGCCGGCTATGAGGAAACCGAGGTCCTGGTCGTGGCCGACGACAAGAAGCTTTGGCGTGCGGCCTTCATGTCCGACAATCTCGGCCAGACGTCCGTAGGCGAGTATCGTCAGAGCGTGCTCCTCGAGGCCAACAGCCTGTCGGGCTACCGGGATGCGTTGACCATGACGGGCACGTTTGCCGACGGCACGAACAGCGTTTACGGCAGCTACCTCTATCCGGTCGTCAATCGCAACGTCGAGGTGGGGGTTATCGGCAGTTACAGCGACATTGCCGTTCGCCATGGGGCGTTCAAAGACCTGGGGATCAAAGGTTACTCCCACGATCTCGGCGGCATCGTGGCCTTCCCCGTACGGGTCGACGAACGGTGGCTGGTCAAGACGAACGTCCAGCTTCACCACAAGTATTCGAACAGCTTCGTGACCGGTTTTGCGATCTCCAACTGCGACGAGTACGTCTCCTCCCACGGTTTCACGGTGGAGAAGACCGACGAACGCGGCATCTGGTACGGCCAATTCGATCAGTACCTCGGCAGCGATACGGAGTCGGAGCAGCGAGCCTTCTACAAACTCACCGGCGGCCTGGCACGCGTGCAGTTCATCCCCGACACGCCGTGGATGGCCATTTTTCGCGTGAGCGGACAGGCCTCGGCAACGCGGCTTCCCACACTGGAGAAATTCCAGATCGGCGGCGGCACGACCGTTCGCGGTTTCCCCGAGGTGCTTTTGATCGGCGACGACGGCTACTTGACCAGCATTGAATTGTCGGCCCCGATGAGGTGGCTTCCCTGCCAAATCGGGCGAATCCCCGTACGCGACCGTTTTCGCGGGTTTGGCTTTGTGGACCACGGCGGGGCATTCAATCGCGACGACACAGGGCTTCTCCCGGAACTGCTGCTCAGCGCCGGGGCGGGAGTCTCCCTGCAAGTCGACGACCGGATCAACGGACACTGCACGATCGGCTTCCCGATCGGCAACTACGACCACGTCCCCGGCGTCGGGGATTACCGCATCCATTTTTCGTTCACCATGGCTTATTGACGCAAAAGGATTTCGCGTCACCGTATTCCACGTGACCGGCAGGCGACAGGGACGCCGCTTGCCGGGCGCGAGCGTGCGAGTTGAGTGAACATGTCTGCACAGCAGAAGCGTCGCGCAGGTCACGCGTCCCAGACGGCGTTCCGGAAACAACCGTTGCGGCGGTGGTTGGTCCTGCCACTCTCGATCGCACTGGCCTTTGGCAACGCCGGCCCGCTCTTGGCCGAAGGGCCGATTGTCGTCGACGGCTCTACGGCGACGACCTTGAGCACCAGCGGCAACGTGACCAACATCACGACCGCCACGATCCACGGCCAGAACGCCTTCAATAGCTTCAAGTCGTTCAACGTCTCGGGCGGCCAAACGGTCAATCTGCACACGCCCCACGCCGCCGACAACCTGATCAATCTGGTGACCGGCGGTCAGCTCTCTCGCGTCGACGGCACCCTGAACATGCTCAAGCAGGGGAAGCTCGGCGGCAACGTCTTTCTCGTCAATCCCAGCGGGCTCGTCGTCGGCCAGACCGGCCTGATCAATGCGGCCCAGTTGACGATTATGACGCCCAAGCAGGACACGGTCACCAACTTCTTCGATGCCAACGGAATTCCGGATCCCCAGAAGCTCGGCAGCATCATAGCGGGTAGCGCCGAGATCAACCCGGGGGCTACCGTCGACATCCAAGGCCGGATCAACACGACCGATTCGCTCAATGTCATCACGGGAACGATCAACGTGGCCGGCCAGCTTCGCGCGGGCAAGGCCGTCGACGTCGATCAGTTGGTCAACACGGCGGGCGTCGTGGCCGCCGAAACGGTCGTCAAACGCGACGGCCGGATCTTCCTCTCCGCCGATTCGGGCACGCTGACGCTCACCGGCGATGCCACGGCCACGAGCGCCGACCAGGATGCGGCCGGAACCATCGCCCTGCGTGGGCAAGGCAATACGACCGTCGCTGCTGGGGCAGCCGTCGCCGCAGGCCAGGAAGGCTATATCGAACTGGACAGCGGCCGAGACCTGCTGGTCAACGGGACCGTCTCGGCGGGGAGCGAGACGTCCCCGGTCACCGGAACGGTTCGCATGACCAGCCAGGAGAGCACCTCGATCGGCGGCCACGTCCTCGGCGACACGACCGTGCTCGCACTGCGCGACTTCCACGTGACCGGCACCATCCGGGCTCCCGGTGCCGACCACGGACCGCGCGGAGGAAGCGTGCTGCTTTACGCCGGGCGAGCAGGCGACATCCGAGGCGGCACGATCGACACTAGCGCCCGCGGGCTGACCAGTACCGGCGGGCAGATCAACATCATTACGGCCGTCTCCGGCCTGACCCTGGAAAACGCCACGCTGCGCGCCACGGGACCGCAACCCGGACGGGTGCTCTGCAATGTGGCCCAATTGACGGACCTGGGAGGCAACACGATCAACCCGGCGATGATTCGCCAGGATCGCCTCGACGAACTGGCCATCGACGGCTCGAACCTCACCAGCGGGCTCGATTTCATCGGTGTGGCCAACAAGCGAATCGTGATCACCGCCGGCTCCACCATTGATACGCGCGTGGTCGACGGCAGCCACAATCCGATCGCCGGTTCCGGTCGGATCTTCCTTCAGGCGGGTACGGTCGACGTGGGGGCCGGCAGTTCCCTGTTGACCGGCGCCGGCGAGTCATTGCCTGGCGGCGACATCACAATCCTCACCACGGCCAACTTCAAAGACAATCCCAGCGTGCCCAATCTCCATATCGGTGACAACGCCACCCTGGCGGCCGGCTCGGGGACGGTGTCGCTGTTGAGCGTCGCGGTGAACCCGAATGTCGCAGTCTGGTTCTACCAGAACTACGGCGCTAACATTCAGATCGACAAGGCGACGATTTCGGGAAACGTGGTCAGTATTTCCGCTCTGGCGTCGAGCACCTCGAAGCTCGATCTGACGTTCTCGCCCGAGCACCAGCCGGGCAGCGAACCGTACATGACCGATTTTCACATCTCCGAAGGCCCGGGATTCAGCGTCTTCGCGGCGGCGACGTTCGCGTGGACCGATGCCCAGGTGTCGCTCCAGGGGGCCAACATCCAGGCCGGTCAATCCCTGACAGTCAGCAGCGAGAGCTTCAGTTCGGCCCAGAACCAGGCGATCGGCATCCTGGCGGCCGCGACAGCGGCTTCGAGCAATGCCACGGCCACGACACACATCGGAGCCGGCACGACGCTGACCAGCGCGGGCTCGCTGAACGTATCGAGCAAGGTGAAGTCGCAAGCCGTCACCACGGCCCTGGGGGTGACGACCGGCGGCAAGGGGCTCACGGCGGCGGTCTTGGTCGGAAACGCCCATGCCAACACGACGATCGACGCCGGGGCCACGCTCGGCGGCGCGGTGACCAATGTTGCCGCGGATTCGATGGGGATTTACGTCGCCGAGAGTTCGACAATTCCCATGCCCGGCGGAACCGTTCCTATAACTGGCGCTGTGGCTGTCAACTACAACGACACGTCGGCCCGCTGCAACGTGGCCGGGGTGGTGCGGGGAACGGCCGGGGCCACGATCAGTTCCACCGCGATTACCGGCGAAAGCAAGAGCAAGGCCGCGGCCCCCAGTTTCAATGGCGATAGCGGCTTTCCCGCGATCGAGGGCTTGTTCGGTCAGATCAAGCGATGGTTGACGGGGAAACAGCCGCCGTCGATCGGCCCGGACGGGAAGGCCATGTTCGCGAACGGAGCCGCGGCGATCAACATTCTCATTTCCAAGACGACCGCGGAGAGCGTGCTGAAGGCCAACGCCCAGTTGGAAAGCAGCCAGGGGCCGGCTTCACTGATGGCGATTGCCTACAATCCCTCGTCCGGGTTTGCCACCGGTAGCGCCGGGGCGGGCCAACTGAGCATCGGTGGCGCATTGAATTACGTCGACGTGACCACGACGGCGCGAAGTCTCGTGGAAAACGGCGTCAAGATCGACGCCGCCAGCGGTGTCACCGTGCTGGCCCAGACGACCTCGCCGACCGACGTGCGGTACGCCAGTTGGTGGCCGGGCATCGAGAACATCTTCAAGGGCATGTTCAGTTCCCCGCCGACGGACGTCGGCGAGGGGTATGACGCCGGACGGCGATTCCTGGTCAACGCGTTCAACGGGCTGATGACCTTGTTCGGTCCTCTGATGTCGGGCGACCTGGGCCTGTCCGGCTTCGTCTTCACCACCTACAGCCAGGCCTCCGAGCGCACCGACCCCACTTCGGGCAAGGTTGGAATCGCCGGAGCCGTTAACATCTACAACCGCAACAACACGGCCGAAGCCTCCATCGGGCAAGGGGCGATCGTCAACGGCGGAAGCGATCCCAATAGCCCCGTGCTCGTCAAAGCCGACATCGACAATTTCTCGATCGACATGGCCGGCCTCTGGTCGGGCGGAAGCCTCTTGACCGGCGGCACGGTCGGCGGCAAAGGAAAAAGCGCCGGCGGGGCCGGGCAGGTCGTCACCGTCAACAACAAGGCCCATGCCTGGATCGACGACAACGCCCAGGTCACCGGCCCGGCCGTCGTGGTCCAATCCCACGTGAAAAACAACCAGATCGGCATTGCCGATTCGGGGATCAAGGCCACCGAACTGGCATTCTCCGGCGCGTTCAACTACCGGTCGGTCACCAACGACGTGCAGAGTTGGATCGAGGATACGGCCCACGTCACCGGCTCCCAGGCCGTCCAGGTGTTGGCCGGCGTCGAGAACTACGCCGTGACGGTTGCCGGCGGATGGCTCGAAGGAACCAGCACAGGCATGGGCCTCTCGGGCAGCGTCAACATCTACAACAACACGACCGCGGCCTTCATCGGCAACAAGCACATCAACCCGGCCGGGGCCACACCGGGGCTGATTACCTGCCAGAATGACGATCACAACGGGACGGTCCAGATCGACGCCACCTCGACGAACCGGCTCGTGGGCATCGCTTTGGCCGGGGCCAGCGAGTGGGGCCCCTCCAAACTGGCCGGGATCGCCGACGTCAAACTTCCCGCGACGCCCAGCGACCTTGGCGATGCAGGCACGAGCAAATTCGGCCTGAACATCAGCGGTGACGCGGCCATAACCGTGCTCAACGATAACACCCAGGCATATCTGAGCGGCTCCAATGTGACCGCTGACGCCTTGCAGATCGCGGCCACCAACACCCTGGCCGCCGTCCTGGGAACCGGCAATCTGGTGACCAATTCGGGCAACGGCCTGGCCGGATCGTTCAGCTTCCTGCAGGGCAACCGCTCGGCCAAGGCCTGGACCGAGAACACGACCGTCAACGCCGGGCAACTGTCGGTCCTGGCCGATTTTGACGACTCCTTCGCCCTCGGCTCGGCCGGATGCGGAATCAGCACCGACGAGGTGGCCGTGGCCGGCAGCGTCAACGTAGTCAACATGACCCAGAAGGGCTGGGCCTGGATCGGAAAGCAGTCTCACATCACCACTACCGGCGACGTCCTCGTCGACGCCCACAGCAAGCAACACGTCGTCTCGGCGACCGGGCTGTTCAACTACGGAAAGCGTGCGGGAATCGGCGCAGTGGTCGATCTCGGCTTTTTGAATACCGATCTGGTGGCAGGCGTTTTTGACACGCCGTCAGGAAACCAGGAGTCGCTCAGCTGGCTGCCGACCGATCAGAGCGACCTGGCGGCGACCGACATCCAGGTGAACTACGGCGGAAACTTCGCGGCTGCCACCCGCTATAACGGTCTTCTGATCGCACCGAGCGTCTGCGCCAGCTTCAGCGACCGACTCAGCATTCGCGGCACGGGCCAGTCGTGGAATCTCCAGCAGCGCATGCTGGCCGCGATCGGCTCCGGGGCTGCGATCGGCTCGCTGAGTTCAACCGGCAATGCGGCCGTGGCCTCTTACGTCGACCAGACAGCGATCCTCGGCGCCGGGACCATGGGCGGGGGGACGGGCGCCGGTTTTGGGGGAAGCGTCGGCGTGCTGAACCTGACCCGGCGAACGCTTGCCCGCGTGGGAAACAACGTCCAAGGCTACGTGCACGGCAATCCCACGTCGCTGGTCCAGATCGACACCGGGCGCAAAGACGCGTCGGGCAACCCGATCTACATCACCCTTGGCGAAGGATTCGCCGTCGACGCCGAGGCCACCGACCGGATCTACACGGTTATCGCAGGCGGTCAGGGCGGAGGCAAAGTTCAGGTGGCGGCCGGGGTGCTCGTGGGGAACCAAAGTGCCGTCACTGGCGCCGAGATTGGCCAAAACGCCAGGATTAGTCAAGCCACGGGGGCCGATGCCGGCCAAGGTGTTCACGTCACGGCCAACGACAACGTCATCTTCGTGGCGGGTAACGGCCAGATCGTCCTTGGCGGAAGCCAAGCGCCGGCGATCGGTGCGGTGGCCACGACCCTCAATTTGGCTCGCGACGTCCACGCCACGGTCGGCGCCAACGTCGTTCTGCCGGTCCAGCAAGACATTCACGTGCTGGCCGATTCCACCGAGCGCATTTACAACGTCACGGCGGCAGCCGGCGGCGGCCTCTCGGCCGGTATCTCCGGGGCCGCCAATGTGAACGTCGTCAGTTCCAAGACCCATGCGTCCGTGGGCGACGGCGCTCAACTTGCCACCACGGCCGGCAACATCCAGATTCGTGCCCACAACGATCGTCAGGTCACTTCCGCGGCCGCCGGTTTGGCCGTCAGCGGGCAAGGGGGCTTGGGCGGGGCGACCCAGGTGAACGTTCTGACCGCCGATACCCAGGCCACCATCGGCGCCAACGCGAGCCTCCATGCAGCCGGAACCTCGACTGTCGCGATGGACGTCTACACCGGTCAGGTCAATCCTGACGGCACGTTGGCAACTGTCCAACAGCACGGCCTGGATCTCAGCGCTGTCAACAACCACCGCCTCGTGGCCGCCACGGTCGGCGGCGCGGCCGGCAAGGGTGTCCAGATTCAACCGGCCGTCAGCGTGGCGATCAACACGGCCAACGCGGACGCAACGGTTGGACAGGGTACGACGCTCAACACGCAGGCGACCCAGCCGCAACAATCCGTCTCGATCGGCGCGTTGAACCTGAACAACATGGGACTCTACACGATCGGTGCGGGCGCTGGCCAAGTCGGCGTCGCCCCCGCGGTGAACGTCCTCAGCAGCACGAAACGAACGACGGCCAGCGTCGCGGCCAACGCCAACCTCAAAGCGGGCGGCAACATCGATCTCGGCGCGCTGAGTGCCGATCGGATCAATGCGGTCGCCGCGGGCGGAACCTTCGGACAATCGGTGGGTGTGGCGGCTACCGTTTCCGTCGCCAACGTGGCCAATACGACCCACGCCACCGTCGGCGGCAACGTGGATCTGCAAGCCGGTAAGAATATCGGCGTCAGCGCAACGGATCAGACGGCCGTCGGCAAGCTGCTCGAACTGGCGACCGGAGAAACGACCGTCACCTCGGGAAGCCAGGCCAATCAGAAGCAGCCGATTCTCGTCTGGCCCAACTTCTCCTCGGAAGGAGCTTGGCCTGAGATCGCCACGCAGAACGGGGTGAAGCCCACGGGACTGGATTGGGTGGCCTTGCCGGGACCGGTGTGTGGTGTCGTCGGCGTCGCGCTCGGCGTGGGCGGGCAGGTCGGCACCGGGGCCACGGTGGCCACCTCGGTGATCAATAAAGACACGCAGGCCAAGGTGTTGGGCCTGCACGGTACGGGCCGCAGCATGACGGCCGGCGAAAACATCCTCGTCCATGCCCAGAGCGAAGAAGCCCTGGATGCCTGGACCGCCGCGGGAGCGGGGAGTGGAACCGTCGGCGTGGCCGGCGCTGTCAACGTCCGCATCGTCAACCCAAACGTTGTGGCCCTGATCGGCAACGGTGCCCGGATCAACCCGACAACAGGCACGCCCCAAGGTGGCAACGTCCAGATCGTGGCCCAAGACACCTTGAAGTCGACCGGCTTGACCGGTGCGCTCTCCGTGGCCGGCGTGGTCGGGGTGACCGCCGTGGCCGACGTCCTGGTCGCGCGGCCCACGGTCACCAGCAGTCTCGGCGTGGGCGGTGGCACTTCCATCCAGACGCCCAACGACGTCCTGGTTCAAGCCCTCGGAACGAACCAACTCCACGCCTTCGCCATTGGCGGCGGGGTGGCCACCAAGGTCGGCATCGCCCCTTCGGTGGCCGTGTCGGTGCTCAATGCGGCCATGGATTCCAAAGCGGCCGAGATGTTGAACCAGAACACCACCGGGAAACACGTCGACTCGGCCATGCAGCAGAACTGGCTCGCCGGGCAAGTCGTCTTGTCGCCCACCCTAGGCCAGCAAGTGCAGCAACACCTGGCCGGCCTGAACACGGGCGGCGTTCTAGACCCGGCCACCCCGATCGTGCCGGGGGGCGTGACCGCCTTGATCGGCAACGATGTGGCGATCACCAGCCAAAACCTGACGCTCGACGCCCGAAACAGCATCGACCGGCTCACCGTGGCCGGCGGACTGGGGGCTGGGCTCTTCGCAGGCGTCGGCGCCGGCGTGGCCGTCGACTCGTCGCATCTGTCCGCCAGTGCTCTGTTGGGCAAAGTCAACCTGACTACCGCGGGCAAGACGGCCGTCAATTCGCTGGTCAACCGCAAGGGAGTTACGGTGGCCGGGGCCGGCGCCGGCGGTGTCGGCTCGGCGGCCGGCGCCATCGTGGTCAATGCCATGGACGACAACGCCAAGACCGACGTGGCCGCAGAGGCCAAGATCAACAGCGAGAGTGCGTCCCCCGGCGAAAGCGTTGAGCTTCTCGCCCAGCGTGATGCCACCCTGACCAGCGTGACCGCCCTGGCGCAGGTAAGTGCCGTCGGCGCGGGTGTCTCGGTCAACACCAACGTCCTGAACGGCACGGCCTCGGTGAACGTGGGCGACAGCAGCAAGATCCGCACGAGCAAACACATCACCCTCGATGCGCTCGCTCACGACACCCTGACCACGGCCGGCGGCGCCGTCGGCTTTGGCGGCGGGATGGGTGGCTTGGCCAGCGGTGCAGTCAATTCGTTGACTGGGCAGACCAACGTCGCCATTGGCAGCGACGTTCAGCTCCTCACCGACGGCTCGATGCGTCTGAACGCCCTGCACGACACGAAACTGACGAACCTTGTCGGTGCCGTCGGCTTCGGCGGCGGCATCATGGCCGTTCCTACCGTCGGCGTCAACGTAATCAACAAGACGACCCAAGTCACCCTCGGAAAACGAACGCAGTTGCAGGCTTCCGGCGCCGCCGGGACGGCGCTGGCGATCTCCAGCGGCTTCGACGATCACGGCCACGACTTTGGCTCGCTGAACGATTATCGCATCGACCGGACGGACCAGAACTTCACCGGATTGGCGATCACCGCCTCAAACGTGGAAGACGTCTTTTCCGACACATTCGGACTGTCGGCTGCCATTGGGGTTGGCGTCGCCGCGACCGTGAACACCACGAGTCTGAACACCAAGACCGCCATCACGACCGAACCGTCCTGCAGGCTCTCCGGCGCCAACGTCCTGCTGAACTCCCTCGGCTGCACGCGCGTCTTCGGCGGTGCCCAGACGGGTAGCGCCGCGGGAATGGCCGGCGTGGCGGCAGCCACGAGTGTCGACGTAGTGAATCGCTCGTTCGAAACCACGCTCGGCGATAGCACGACCATCAGCAACGTCCCCGGAAGCGTGTCGCTTCGCAGTTGGGGCTGGCTCAACGGCGCAACGCTGGCCGCCGCCGGCGGCGCGGCGATGGGCGCCCAGGCTACCGGCGCGGTCGGCGTTCAAACGGTGGAAAACACAGCGCGAACCACCCTGGGCAACTCGGTCGTCGTCGAGACCCCTGGCCCCGTCGAAGTCACCAGCCTCGCCTATTCGAACGTTCGCGGCCGGGTCGGCCAGGGCTCCGTCGGGGGAATGGCCGGCATCGGCGCCGGCATCTATGTCCCCCAGATCACGACCCAGGCCTTCACCACCACGGCAGCGAACGTCCGCGTCAGCGGAACGAATTCCAATGATCCCCGGCCGTCGTCGATCAAGTTCGACTCGCAAGCACAGACCACAGTCGACGGCCTGGCGGTCAGCGGCACCCTGGGCGGCCTTGGCCTTGCCGCAGCCGGAGGCGTGGTCGGCTCGTCTGCCACCACGCGGGCACATACGCTGCTGGGCAACGCCAACACACTCAAGGCCGACACGATCACGCTCAACGCCAAGGGACAAGCCGAACAAACCCTCCGCGCCGGCGGTGGCTCGGCGGCGTTCTTGGGAGCGGCCGGAGCCGGCTTGGGCATCGCCAACGGCCTGATCGACGTGCGTGCCAACGGCGGCAAGAACCTCGTCGCCGAAGCCACGGGAATGCAGGTCACGGCCACCGGAAACCAACGGGCCGACGTGCTGACCGCCGCAGGCGCAGCCGCAGGAATCGCCGTGACCGGGGCCGTCAGCGTCGCCCATCTCGGCGGCGCCCACGATGAGAGAACCACCAAAGCGGTCGCCGACGTCAACTCGGCCGCCACGTCCGCCGTCGACCGGGCCCGCAATGCGTTGACCTCCCTTTCCAGCTCCGGGGCCGGGGCACAGGCCGCGGCCACTGCTCGTCAAAACGTGGGCGCCATTCAGGCGGCGGCCGGGCTCTCGGGCGCAGCGGCTGGGACGGTCGAAGCCGCTTTGGACATCGGCAGCAGAATCTCGGTCGGCGCCAGCGGATTGGCGGTCAAGGCCACCGGTACGGCCAGCACGGAAGTGGGAGCCGGAGCCGGCCAGTGGGGGCTCGGCGGCATGGGTGGCGCCGGAGCCGCCGGCTCGTTCGACGGTACGATCGCCGCCGAC
>JBDKTH010000286.1:0-2933 GCA_039680305.1 Thermoguttaceae bacterium
TCCGAGCGTCGTCGGGATTGCGCAGTTCGTAGACGTTCATCGGGACCCTAGGCCTCGCCCAACAGCAGCGGCACCTTCTCACGCAACAGGGCCATCTCCTCGTGCGATTCGCCCAGGTAGGCCAGCAGGCGGAGATCGTCGCGGCTGACCGTGCCGCCACGCAGCAGCCATGCACGCACGCGGAACAGCTTGTAGAGTTTCACCAGCTTGCGGTCGCTGACGAAGATCCGGTCTTCACGGACCAGCGTCTTCACCAGCCGCTGAAACTCCCGGAACACGTCGCCGGGAAAGAACAGGTGGCGGTCGCTCTGGCGGCTCCCGTCGTCCAGGCTGCCGCGCCGCCCGAAGAGATAGGTCAAGTAGCGGCCGGCCTTGAGCAGATCGGTCAGGCTGGCCTGCCCCTCGACCCACGGTTTCTGGCCGAGCGAACGGTTCACCTCCGATTGGAGGCCGGCATCGATCAGTTCCTCGAAGTGCTCGTTCTGCACGGAGTGGCTCACGGCCTTGAGCACGAAGCGGTCTTTCAGGGCCGCCAGTTCGCCTTGCTCGGGCACCTCGTTGGTTGCGGCGAACAGGACTTTCAGACGCACCGGCTGCGGTTGCCCGTCCTGGTAGAACTTCCGCTCGTTGATGATCGTCAACAGGATGTTGAGGATCGCCGAGTTCGACTTGAAGATCTCGTCCAGGAACGCCAGCGTCGCGGTGGGGAGCTTGCCTTGCTCGCGGCGGATGTAGCGGCCGTCGCGGAGCTGGTTGATATCGATCGGGCCGATGATCTCCGAGGGCTCGGTGAACCGCGTGAGCATGTACTCGAAGTATTCCTCGTCGGGGATTCCCAGGGCTTCGCGGAACTTCAGAACCAGGTCGCTCTTGGCCGTCCCCGGCGGGCCGACCAAAAGCAGCGGCTCCTGGGCCACGGCGGCCACGACCATCAGGTCGATCAGCTCCTGCTTCTCGACGAAAAACCGTCCCAACGACATGCGAAACAGGTTCAACCGCTTGCGCACGTCTTCGGCTTCGGCCTGCAACTCCGCAAGGCTCCACTCTTGGGACGGTCCGTGGATATTGGATGGGGTGTGCATCGTCTTCTCTCACGTGGTCGAATGTCCCAGGGCGGTCCGCACGTCATGATGGATGCGGCGGCGCACGAGGAACTCGTCTTCGTCGAGCCAGCGCCGGTTCTGGGAGTTCACCGCGAACTCCTCGCCGACGATCGCCAGCACGAGGGCTTCGACGATCTTCAACTGGAACAGGGAAAAATGGGTCACGGTCGTCAGGTTGTCCTGGACCCTTGGCAGGCGAGGCTCTTGGATGCCGTCGGAACCCGGCGGGCCCGGGGCAAACAGCTCTTCGATCCGCGGCAGGGCAAACTCGGCCGGGGCGAAGCTCAATGCCCTGAAGTAGGCCTCGGCAAGGTCCACCCTTTCCGACGGCTTGCGCGATTCCTGCAAGAGGACCTCGCGCACTTCGTCGAGTGCGTCGATCGCCTCGCGCTGTTGCCCGAAGAAGAGCCAGCCCCCGGCCGCCAGCAGCAACAACCGGAGCAGGACGTCGTTGGGCTCGTTGGCCGAGCGTGCCGAGTGGACCAGCGCCGCGACCCGCGACAGAAGCCGGCCGATCTCATCGCGCATGCCCAGCTTGCGCAGGCCGCGGAAGCATTCGGAAAGCATCCCTTCGAGCGACTCCAAGGCCTGGTCCGGCTGCAGCCGTTCCAGCAGGCCGCAGATTCGCGTCATGTACAACTCGATGTGAGCGTGCAGGTCGAAGTGGGCCGCCACGAACAGGGCCTTTTCGAGCACCAGCTGGCCGGCGGCCGGCTCCACGCCGCGACTCAGAAGCGGCACGACCCGGTCGAGAAGCCCGGTGGCGAACGGTTCGCCCAAACGTGGGGCCAGCTGCAAGGCCGTGGCCAGGAGCATTGCCTCGCGTCCCGCGTCGTTGCCCTGCTCGATCTCGGCGAACAGCCGGTTGATTCGCGACTGCAACTCCTCGTGATCCGCCACATCGACCAGCGAGGTCACCTCCTTGGTGAAATCGTCGGCATACTGGCGCCAACTGCGATATGGGTCGATCTTCTCCCAGGGCTCCAGGATCCGGGAGTTTTGCCGCAGCCGGTCGATCTTGTAGCGATCGAGGCGGTTCATCGACTCCAGTCGGCCGAGCAACTCTTGACTCAGCCGGCCCCGATCAGGCTGCCCTCCCTGCACCTCGCGCAGCCGGAACTGAAAGGCATCCCAGAGCCAGCGGTGAACCGGGTCGGAAAGGGCCAAGGCCTCTCGGGCTTCTTCCTGGAACACCTGGCAGTGCGTCATCTCGCCCAGCCGGGCCATGGCGTAGGCAAACAACAGCCCGGCGTACGCACGCGTGCGAGCGTTTGCGTAGACCGGCGGTTCCTGGATCCAGTCGGCCACCAGTGTGTGCAGGGTGCTCGTGCGATCGCGCAGCAATCGTAGTTGGTGGGAATCCGAGAGGCCGTGCCCGCGAAGGAAACTTGGCAGATCCACGTCGGGCCGCAACCCGTGCTGATAGAGCCGTTCCAAACAGCGGTCGCGTGCCCGAGCCAAGGCCAGCACGTCGCCGCCGCTGAGCCGGTCGATGGCCCGCCAGGCAAGCCACACGATTCGCACCGGCAAGAGCGCCTCGTGACGCTCCAGGTATCGAGCCACCTGGCTCAGTCGCTCCACGAGCGGCTCGGGAACCGGCTTCGTCCACGCCGCCGAGATCACCTGGCTGGCCAGGAACGACGCCCGGTCGGCCAGCATGTCGCGATCCGCCAGCGCGCGATCGAGCTGCTGGCCGGTCAAGGTGATGCCACAGGCCTGACAGGCGCTCTTCTGCCAGGCCCCGACTACCGAGGGCATGCCATTCGCCTGTTCCCAAACCGCATTGGAGAAGCAGACTCCCGCATCGAGATGGTATCCCAGTGCCGCGTT
>JBDKTH010000424.1:0-1649 GCA_039680305.1 Thermoguttaceae bacterium
CAGATCCGTGGCCGTGCGGTGGCGGGCCTCGCAAGCTCGGCGCCGCCCTACTTGATTACCGATCTTGGTCGTCAAAACCCATCAGCAAGGATTGCGGCAGTCCCGGAATCCAAGGTCATTTAGAATAGTGACAGCCTGCACCGTCGGAAAAGCCGAGCACCCGGCGGACTTCGCCGGGACTGGTCAGGCCGGCCTCGACGGCGGCGCAGGCGCGCTGCCAGCGGGTGGCCATGCCGGCCTCGACGGCAAGGCGTTCCAGCGTCGCCGCGTCCGAGCGGGAGAGGATCGCCCGGCCCAATTCGGTGCGTTCGGGGGTCAGCATTTCCACGAGCAGCAGGCGCCCGCGGTAGCCCGTCCCACGACATGCCGGGCATCCGACCGGAAGCCGAACCTGCTTGACCGGCAGCCCCAAAGCGTCGTCAGTCGCCTCGCTGGCTCGGGCACAGTTGCACAGCCGGCGGACCAGGCGTTGACAGACGATGGCCAGCACGCCGCTGCGCAACAGGTAGGGCTCGATGCCCATGTCGGATAGCCGGCTGATCGCCTCGGCCGCGCTGCCGGCGTGAAAGGTGCTCAGCAGGAGATGGCCGGTCAACGAGGCCCCGAAGGCCGCCTCGGCGGTCGCCCGATCGCGGATCTCGCCGACCATGATCACCTCGGGATCCTGACGCATGAGGAACCGCAGCCCGGTGGCCAGATCCAGTCCGGCTTGCGAACTGACCTGCGACTGCGCCACCCCGGGCACCGCGACCTCGATCGGGTCTTCGATCGACATCAGGCTGCGCGGCGTGTCGGCCTGGGCGGCCAACTCGCGCAGGCCGGCATACACGGTCGTCGTCTTTCCGCTGCCGGCCGGGCCGACCACGAGAATCGCCCCCGAGGTTTCGCCCAGCAGTCGCCGCAGTTGCGTGAACACGTCGTCGGGCAAGCCGAGATCGTCCAACCGCTGATACTGTTGCGCCCCGGCGAAGAACCGCACCACGGCCCGTTCGCCATGGAGCGTGGGGAAGGTGCTTACCCGCATCTCGACCTCCGCCCCGCCGCACCGCAGCCGGCCTTCCTGGGGCGTGTCGGTGCGGTAGGTGAGCAGTTCGGCCAAGACCTTGAGCCGCGTGACAACGTTCGTCGCAACCGCCGACGAAAGCACGGCGGCCGGCTGCAACACGCCGTCGAGCCGGAACTTCACCTCCAGCCCCTCGGCCGTCGGCTGCAAGTGCAGATCACTGGCCTGCTGCTGCGGCCCCAAGGCCAACAACCGATCGACCACCTGAACCGCGTACTGCGGATCACGCGGATCGCAGCCAGCTAGTTCGCGAGCGACATGGGTTTGGAGGGAGGACATGGGAAATGCAGAATGATGAATGCAGAATGATGAATGATAAAGGACGAAGAAGAAAGAAATGACCAATGACCAATGACCAATGACCAATGACCAATGACCAATGACCAATGAAGGCTGGCATGGTTGGTCATTGGTCGTTAGTCATTTCTTTCTTCTTCATCTTGTCTCGCCTAGACAGATGAGGGTCTTTTCTCCACGCATGTAAATTCTTGTGTCTTGGAAGGCGGGGCTGGCGACGCATTTTTCGGCGAGGGAGGCTTCGGCGATGCGCTTGCAGCCTTCGCGGTTGGGTTCGAGAAGCCAGGTT
>JBDKTH010001098.1:0-6245 GCA_039680305.1 Thermoguttaceae bacterium
AGCTGACCCTCAGCTACCCGACGCTGACCGATGGGAAGAATCGTCTGGAGATTGCCCTGACGCTAACGATCCGCGGCGCTGGCGATCGCTTCGAGATCGACGGGGAGATCCAGAACGGGACCAAAGACTGGGTGGTCAAAGTGTTTCGAGGACCGGTGTTTAGTGGCATCCGCACCGAATTGGCGAAAACGCCACTGCTGATGCCCGATGGATTCGGCTGCCGAGTGAACCGGCTCCCGTCGGACGAAAAGGACATGTGGCCGTGGCGCAAGATGGGCAATGAACTGACGGTCACTGCTCACTATCCCAGCGCCGCCGGGACCATGCAGTGGTTTGCCTTTGCCGGCGAGGCGGGCGGGCTCTACTTTGGCTGCCATGACGCGTGCTGCCAAGCCAAGGCGCTGCGGGTCAGTTACGATCCTGAGCGGAAGACGTTTAGTGCGATGTTTCAGCACGGATTCTTCCTTCGGCCTGGCGAGCGGAGGCCGGTGCCGACGATGATCGTGAAACCCTACCAGGGGGACTGGCATGCGGCAGCGCGGGTCTACCGCACATGGGTCGATTCGGTAAGCAAGCCAATCGAAAGACCGGCCTGGGCCAAGACGGCCAGCGGCTGGCTGTTGGCCATTCTCAAGCAGCAGAACGGCGAGATCATCTGGCCTTACGACACGCTCGACAAGCTCAGCGAGATTGCGGACCAGCGCGGACTCGATATTCTCGGCCTGTTCGGCTGGGGCTACGGTGGGCATGACCATCTCTATCCCGACGACACTCCCTGCCCGCTGATGGGCGGAGAAAAGGCGTTGCGGGAGGGAATCAAGAAGGCCCACGCCCGCGGCAAGCGCGTCATCCTCTATGCCAACGGGCAATTGATGGAACGCGGGACCGCCTATTGGACCGAAACGGGGCAACACCTTGCGGTGACGAAGAAGGACGGCGGCACGGTTCAGGAATTCTGGCACAAATACCAGGATGCTCCCGGCTACCATTTCGATATCGGATGCAATGTGGCCAAGGGCTGGCGGGACCGCCTGTTGATGCTGGCGATGCAGGCCAACTCGCTGGGGGCGGACGGGATTCTGTATGACCAACTCGGCGGGCGCGGACCGTTGCCCTGCTACGCCGAAGGGCATGGACATCCGGTGCCGGCGATGGTCTACGAGTACGACCGGAAAGAGATGCTCCGGGAGATCGCCGAAAAGATGAAAGGCGTCAATCCTGACTTCGTGCTCATGACCGAGGGCTTCTTCGATACGCTCTTGGATTCGATCGCCTATTTCCACGGCTACTTGTTGGGAATCTTCAAAGATTCGGCGGATCGGATCGCTTGTCAGCAGCGCGAGCCGGGCATGAACGGCATCTTCCCCGAAATGGCGCGCTACACCTATCCGGAAGTCGCCTGTACCGTCCGCGTCCCGTCTCCCCTCATGAGCCGCTCGATGGCCAACTACACGTGCGCCTACGGCTGGCGTTTGGAGATCGAAACCCGCTTTGCGCCTGACCGCGACTATCTCCTGACGGGACACATTCCCAAGGTCGAGGACTACGGAACCGTCCTGGACAAGCCCGATCTCAGCCTGATGCAGAGCCTCCCCGCCGGGGAGACGGCGGCGTACATGCGACGTGTGGCGGAATTCCAAACGAGGAAGACCCCGCTACTAATGCCGGGAACGGTCACCGACACCGAGGGCTTCACCTGCAAGGGAGCCGGCGTCGTGGCTAAAGGGTACAAAGCAGGAGACTTGCTGGGGGTAGTACTCTGGAACACCTCTGACAAATCCGCCGCATTCACGCTTCGTGTCCCGGACGCGGAGTGTGTTTCGGCGTCTGAACCGGAGCAAGGTACGGTCGAGGCATTCAGCCCGTTGGCACCACAGACGCTCCGGTTGATCGTGTGGAAACGGCGTGGCTCGTGACGTCCCCCCTGCGGCACGAATCAGGCCGATTTCGCCTTTCCGATGAAGTGAGACGCAAGAACGCCCCTGCCCCTACGCAACGCGCCGCCCCTCGAGACCGCGACGACTGGCGAGGGTGGCCAAGTCGCTCGAGCACCCTGGTTGGGGGCCCGCCATGAGATCATTCGTGGTAGTTTGTGTGCTATTCCACCGCGGCTCCCACGTAGCCTCTCCGCCGGCCACTGCTACAATCAAGGATACTCACGATCGTAGCAACAGGGAGTCAGCGGTGACGAGCAAACGCGAACTTGCCCAATATCGGGAAAACCTTCAGGACGAACTGGATGCCGTAGCACTCTACCAGAGTCTGGCCGCGAACGAGTCGAACCCTCAGATCGCCGAGGTTTACCGGCGTTTGGCGGCCACGGAACAAGGCCATGCCGACGCCTGGGCCGAACGGTTGCGTGCGGCCGGGGCCGCGGTCCCGCCACTGCATCCGTCGTGGCGCACCCGGGTCCTCAGCTGGTGTGCCCGGCGGTTCGGCAACCAGGTCGTTCTCCCCTCGCTCGCCTCCCAGGAGCAAGACAACGCGGCCCGCTATGCGGGCCAGCCGGGGCCGGAAACGGCTCAGATGGTCGGCCACGAGCAGACCCATGCCCGGCTCTTGCAGCAGATCAGCCAAAACAGCGGCAGCGGGATGGAGGGCGGAGCATTGGCCCAACTCGAGGGCCGTCACCGCTCGGCGGGCGGCAATGCCCTGCGTGCCGCCGTGCTCGGGGCCAGCGACGGCCTGTTGTCCAACTTCAATCTCGTGATGGGCGTGGCCGGGGCCCAGATGACCAGCGGCCGAATCCTCCTGACCGGCCTGGCCGGGCTCCTGGCCGGGGCGATCTCCATGGCCCTGGGCGAGTGGATCTCCGTGCAAAGCTCACGCGAGCTCTATCAGAAACAGATCCGCACCGAACGAGACGAAATCGCCATGGCCCCGGAAGAGGAACTCGAAGAACTGGTCCTCATCTACCAGGCCCGGGGACTCGAGGAGACGGCCGCCCGTGAACTGGCCGGCCGGATCATGAGCAACCAGGACACGGCGCTCGATGCACTGGTGCGCGACGAGTTGGGGATCGACCCCGAGGAACTCGGCGGCTCGGCCTGGGAAGCGGCGATCACCTCCTTCCTCCTCTTCGCCGTCGGAGCGATCGTGCCCGTGATCCCCTACCTGTTCATCAGCGGAATGCCCGCGGTCGCCATCAGCGTGACCCTCAGCGCCGGGGCCCTGTTCGTAATCGGCGCGGCGATCACACTGTTTACCGGCCGCTCGGTACTCTACTCGGGCCTGCGTCAGGTCCTGTTCGGCCTGGCCTCAGCCGCCGCCGTGTACTTCATCGGTCACCTGATCGGCGTCAGCGTGGACGGGTAGGGCCCCGCCACGCCCGCGGCACCGATGCCGTAGAGACAGAACTCGTGGCCATCGCTCTGCGGGCTCTTGTCGTTGAGCAATTCGATGCGCACGCGGTGCCGGCCGGGCGTCAGATCGCGGGCCACAATCGCGTTGGCCCGGTAGCCGCCCCAGGTCTGATCGAACCAGCCGTCACGCACGACCGCCGGCCCGTCGTCGACCTGGATCTTCGCCTTGCCCATGGCGCGTCGAACGACCAGATGAATCACGTCGATGACGCGTCCTTCCATCTCGAACTCGATCACGCTCCCCGGTCGGTCGCTACGCCAGCATTTGTTCTTCTCATCCAGCGTCCAGCCGTCGTTGCGCAGCGGTTTCAAGTCGGCGCCCTCCAGAAGGGAGACATGCTCGAACAGGTCCGACATGAGCGGCGTCGGCAACGGCCCGATCGCCGGCAACCGATCGTCGGCCGGCAGTTCCTTGCGCACTTGTTCGAGTCGGTAGGTGACGAACCTGGCCGCACAGGCATGGCCGAAATCGTTGGGGTGGACGCTGTCAGCCTCGATCGTGTCCCAAGACAGACGCTTGGCCTGGATCTCCGGCCAGAGGGCGTCGCGGAAACTGACCATCGGCAGGTGGTAGTGTGCGCCGATCTTGGCGTGCCACTCCTGAGCGTTGCCGCCACCTTGATGCATCGTGAACAACAGCAGCACGGCCGGCTGCTGCGGCAGCGTGAGGATCTGCCGCACCAGGCCTTCCAACGTCTCGGCGGAGTCTTTCACATTGCCATCGTTGACCGCGTATTCCACGACGACGAGATCGGGCCGGTGCCCAAGCAGGTCTCGCTTCGCCCGCAGCGCCCCGTAGTTCGAGCCGGTGGCCCCGATGCCCGCATTGACGAACTCGATCGAGGCCTTGGGAAACGCCTGGCGCCACCAGGCCGCGATAAGGTTGCCGTAGCGTTTTTCCGGCGTCGTGGCTTTGGCGCCTTGGGTGATCGAACCGCCAATCACGGCCACGGTGACTTTCTCGCCCCGCCGGGCCTTGGCCAGCACGTGCTGCACGCGGGCCGTGTCGCCCGGCGCGACCAGCGACCGGGGGCACAAAGCCTCAACGTCCACCGCCTCAGCCCCTGCGGCCAGCCGCACCATCCCCACCGCGATCAGGCAGGGAAGAAGACTTTTTAGATATTTCCCGCTCATGGCTCTCCTCGTTGTGATCCGCCCCGTCTACGTGTTCCGAGACAGGTTCTCAGCCTACTCCGCGGGCCGTCCGCTTTCCAGCTCTCGCGATACAGAGACGCCGTCGAGTTTTAACTCTATCGGGTGGATGGCTTGGTGTCGCCTTTAGGGCAGCCTGTAACATCTGTACCACGATTGACGTCCGAAGCATAATAGACGGCGTTTCGTAGAGGCTTACGCAGTCCCTACCTGTTTGGGTCTATCGCGAGGTGTTCGGATGTCTGTAGATCGCCTGCCTTGGCGCGCCGTATCGGCTGGATTGGTTTGCCTGCTGTTGACGAACATCGGTGCGGGAGCCCCGTACCAAGACGTAGTCATCGCCGACAACCCGATCGGCTACTATCGCCTCAATGAGACGACCGGCACCGTGGCCAGCAACGCAGTCGGTACGATCCACGGCACCTACCAGGGTTTTGTCGACGCCGACCTTGGACAGCCGGGGGCGCTGGATGGGCCGCTCAACACGGCCGCCCGGTTCAACGGCTCGGAGTCGTCCGGCGCCAACGTCAACCGCGTGGTCATCGACCAGAACCTCCTGGCCGGGATCGGCGCCGGGCCGTTCGCCATCGAGTTGCTCGCTCAGAAAACGGTGGCCGGGCGGGGCGACCTGTTCAACCTCAAGGGCTCCGGCGGCGATCTCGGCCTCATCTGGGATTACGACGAGAAGCCCTACATCTTCTGGAACGTCGCCACCACGACCAAGGGGGCCTCGCTGCCCCTCAACCAGTACCACCACCTCGTCGTCACACGCGACAACGCCAGCCAGATGACGATGTACGTCGATGGGCTGGTCTACGGCACCGGCAGCAACTCGGCGAACCTCAACGCGATCCAGCATGCGATCTGGATCGGATCCAACCATGACAACAGCGATAACCCGTCGCTCCCCTTCAATGGCTTGGTCGACGAGATCGCCATTTACGACCGGGTCCTCACGGCTGACGAGGTAAGCCTCCACTACGCCGCCTCATTGGTGCCCGAGCCTTCCACGCTCGCCTCCCTGGCGGCCGGGCTCGCCGGCCTGCTACTCTGTCGCATCCGGCGGCGTGGGACACGCACCCCGTGAGAAACCCAGAGAAACACTCGAAGGTTTCCGGGGAACGCGAGGTGTTCCGCCCTACCGTTTCGATTGGATCTCGACGTCGAAACCGGTTTTGGAAACAAGTTCTTCGTCGGTGAAGAGCTTGATGCGGGAGCCGCGATTCCCGTTGACCTTGGCCAGTTTCGCCCAGCCCGTGCTCGGCCACTCCACGTTCGGTGGACAGATTCCGAATGCTATAATTGAAACAGAGGCCCCACTTCTGTGCGGGGCGCATTCCTTGCTCGCTCAACAAAGCAAGCCGATGAGTTCAACGATCCCCAAGGGCTGGCTGCCGGAAATCCTGGAAGTCAACATCTCCGTGGATCTGGTTCCGGAGTTGCAACGCAACCAGGCTCGGTTATTTCGTCGCTTGGCCGCTATCCGGACGGAACACGGGGTAGAGGGCCCTTTGGTCCGCATCCGCGACGAAACCTGGCTGGCCCGCCAGACCTACACGGTTTCGCTCCACGGAATTCGCCTTACCGGGCGCACGCTGGAGCGGCCGGAAGATCTGGAAGACGAACTGGTCCGCGTCGTCGGCGACGTCTGGCAGCAGAACGCCGACGCCCTCCAGTTCCTCGTCGCTTGGCAAGCGACCATCACCTCTCTGGCTGAGGCCACCTGATCGC
>JBDKTH010001295.1:0-2736 GCA_039680305.1 Thermoguttaceae bacterium
CGCTGGGCACGCACATCGAACTGCTCGTGACGATCGGCTTCACCACGGTCTGCTGGCTGCTGACCGCCTACCTCGGCCCGCAGACCGATCGCCAGACGCTGATCGAGTTTTATCAGAAAATCCGCCCCTTTGGCCCCGGCTGGGCGCCGATCCGCCAGGAACTGGCGCTCTCAGGCAAGGACCAGGAGCTTGAGGCAACCGGCGAGAACATCCCCTTGGCCTTGCTCGGCTGGGTCTCCGGCTGCACGGCGATCTGGTCGTCGCTGTTTGCCGTGGGCAACTATCTCTACGGCCGCATGGACTACGCCTACGGGCTCACCGCCGTCTTTGTGGTCAGCGGCCTGGTGCTGATTCGTGTGATCAACCGCTTGTGGAGGTAGGCGCTATCGGCTGATGATTTCCACTGGTCGGCCGAGGGTTTTGCCGATAACCTGGGCGATGGGCTCGGCTTGGGCGGTGACCTGGGCCAAGTTCGTCCCAGCTATCCACCAGAGGGTGAGGCGACGTCTGAGCCGCGTGTTACGCAGGAGCAGGACCACGCGGGCTTGAAACCACCGGCTGTTGAATCCCGCCAGAAGCTCCACACGATCGATCTGCGCGAGCGGGTATTCGTGCGTATGGAACGGGACGCGTTGCCAACGGACGGTCTGCCTCGTTGGATCGAACTCGAGAACGCTCGGCAGGCAACCGGCCAAGCAAATCGCATTGAGCCAGATGTAGAATCCCGTCCAAAGCAGGCCAAACGCCAGGACGACGAGCGTCACTGGGGAAAGAGAATGGTTCAGCAGGATTGTGACGCTCTTAAGGAGAATCCATCCCCCAAGGCAAATGAACGGCAATCCAAGCAGAAGGAAGCTAACGCGCGCATAGTCCTGCATGCTTGGGATCCTTTGGAAGTGAATCCGTCCTGCTTCATCCCGCCAGCTACGAAAGCCTTGGTGCTGGAAGAGCCTCTGACTCGGACTCGTGGGCTCCTCGCGAGAGGTGTCAGTCAGGTTCTCTTCCGCTTTCATCGATAATTACCCCCCATCGCCTTCCCGGGCAAACCGGGCGTCGGGGCTCATCACGGCCGAAAACGGAAGGGCTAGCTCAATCCGCATGAGGTTGCGGACCGGCAGGGTGCGGCCGGCTGCCTTGCGGTCGGCCGCGATTGCCCGCTGGCGTTTTTCCTCGGGCATGGCCGCCAGCTCCTTGTCGCGCTGTAACTGGCGATCCTGTTCGGCGGCCTCGACGCGGCGGTCCTCGTCGTACAGCTTGCGCATCCGGCGGAGCGTCTCGTGACGCACGCGGTGCCAGGGGTGCTGATACTTCAAGTCTGGGTACTGATCGAGTCTTTTGAGCAGTTCCTCGGCCATGAGCATCACGCGGATCTTGCGCATCTTGACGTCGTCGTCCCACTCGCAGGTCACGCCGAACACGTACCACACGGAACGGACCGGGATCCCCATGCTCTTGGCCACGGGGCCGCCGGGAAACATCTCCGAGATCTCGTTGAGGATCGCGTTGAGCACGAGCCAGGAGCAACTCTCGGGCAGGTCGAGGAAGGGCGACTTCTCGGACGATCGGGCCGCCCGGGCGGCGCCTACGAGCAGATTCCTCGCATGGCGGTTGTTGAGGATGATCTGCTCGATGTCCGATTCCTTGAGCGTGCGGATCTTCAGCTCGTTGTCCTCGATGTCGTTGAGGCTGAAGTTGATCCGATGCAGGAAGTCGCGCCGCGCGAGCCTGATGCGGGCGACCCAAAGGGCCAGCCACGCCACCACCGCACCGAGCAGGAATGTGCGACCGTAGTTCCAGATAATCTCCCGCCAGGGAATCGGGTCCATCTTGCGGAAGAACTCAAGCAGTTCGTCCACGCCTGCTCTCCTTTGTGTATTTCGTCGTGGAGCCTCAGAACAAGGGCGCCTTGCCGAGCTTGCGACGGATCGGCACGAACTGGCCGGCGTGCATCATCCAGTGGGTGCTCAGGAGCATCAGCACCGCAGAGACGGTGGGGGCATATTCCCGCATCGATTCCGGGCCGGGCTGGTCCAACGCGCTGTCCGGCGTGGCGTCGATCGCGGCCAGGATGGCGGCCTTCATCTGGTCGGCCAAGGCCAGATACTCGGCCTTGCTGGCAAACTGGGCCGGGTCGTCCGAGGCGGCCGTGTCTTTGGTATAGCCTTCTGGAAACCCCTTGGGAAGTTCGGGGGCCGTGCGTCCAAGCTCGGTGAGCATGTGCTGCGTGCCGACGATCAGGTGGCCCATTTGCCAGGCAATATGGTTCGCACCTGGCACCGATCGCACCAGCAGATCCGCGTCGGTCAGATCGTCGACATAGGCGAGGGTGACCATGTAGGCGAACTCGGTGCCCTGGCGAAGGATATCTTTGGCGGTCGTCATCGAAATCTCCTTTCGAGAAGAAGTCTCTGCTCTGGACTGAACCGGCTCCGACAGCCGGGGGCCCGAGTTTGTCCGGGCATGCCTCTCAGTGTATCCCGAGAGGCGGCGTGGTCCTAGCCCCCCCGGCTTGGCATGCTCGTGAGAGAGGAAACATGCCGACACGTCGCTGCGCTCCGTGACGGCATGCCACCCAACGCCACAAGACATGACCACGCCCAGGCCGGTGGCAGGCTCTCGGCGTTCGGAGTACACTGGACAACCGTGCGGGATTTCTGATGGGGCTTGACGAATAAGACCGGTAGGGTAGGGCGGTGCCGAGCATGCGAGGCCCGCCACTCGACTGCCACGGATCTG
>JBDKTH010000884.1:0-11556 GCA_039680305.1 Thermoguttaceae bacterium
AAGCCGCCAACGCCCCAGGACGTATAGAGCAGTCCGTAGTTCACCCCGAAATTTTTGAGGCCGTAGTAGTCTTTTGACAGCGAGGGGAACAGCGCCAGATTCGCGCCGTAGTTTGCTCCGATCAGGGCCGAGACCACGGCCAGCACGACCGCATTGGCCAGCAGCGAGCCCTCGGTCGTCTGTGATAGCAGAAGGATCAGAATCGTCTGCAAGACGAAGCAGATCAACAGCGTGGCCTTTCGTCCGATCTTGTCGGAGGCAATGCCCGTTGCGATGCGCCCGGCGCCGTTTCCCACGGCCAGGACGGCCACCAGGACGAACCCCAACTCGATGCCCGCCTGGGCCGACGCGATCTTGGCCAACTTGGAGATAATCATCAGCCCGGCGCCCGCGCCGCAGGCGTACATGAACCACAGCACGTAGAACTGCCACGTGCGGAGCATTTGCCCGGGAGTGTGGTCTTTCCTCTCCGGGGCGCTGCCCGCCGTTTGCAGCGGCGTGCCTGGCGGGATGTAGCCTGGCGGGGGCGACTTGAGAATCTGCGCCAACACGGACACGACCAGCAGGAACGCCACGCCCAGGACCATGACCGCGTTGGGCAATCCGAAGCGGGCGATCAGCCAAGTGGTCAGCGGCGCGGCATACACGGGCGCCAAACCGAATCCGGAGACCACGATGCCGATGATCATACCGGTTTTGGCGGCCGGGAACCACTTGATGGCGGGCGGAGTCGCCGCCGCGTAGGCGAATGCGATGCCCGCACCGGTCAGCACGCCGAAGCCCAG
The DNA here is from genome assembly GCA_039680305.1 of Thermoguttaceae bacterium. Taxonomy (GTDB): domain Bacteria; phylum Planctomycetota; class Planctomycetia; order Pirellulales; family Thermoguttaceae; genus JBDKTH01. The sequence goes on from JBDKTH010000884.1 coordinate 786, forward strand.
GACGTAGCCCAGCGGCGTCGTGGTGAAACTGGCCAGAATCATCCCCAAGCCGACGAGAATGCCGCCGATCGTGGCCGCCAGGCGCGGACCGAGCTTGTCCTGCATCCGCCCGGCGGGCACCATCGCCAGGCAAATCACCAGGCAGCTGATCGCATAGGGCAACGACTTGTCGGCCTGGGACCAGCCCCAACTGTCGGGCACGCCTTTGCTGATGACGCTCCAACTGTACATGATGGCCAGGGCCAGGTTGATGCCTAAGCCGGCAAAGGTGACGCGCCAACCGTGGTTTGCCGGCGGCTGGACGTTGTCTTGCTTGATTCCACTCATCTTCGTTCTCCGCTCTCGGTGACGATGCGCATCAGCTTGTTTGTCCACTGGTCCAAGAGCGGCTGCGACGTGGATGCGGTCGTTGCAACCGGCGTACGCCGAATACCCCCAAGGCTGTTAACTCTGCGGATATCCGCAGGCTTCCAACAGGCACTGCTGAACGAGCAATTCGTGTTCGAGGGGATAGGGATTCTCCCTTTCGCCACGAATGATCTCGGCCAATTCGATCAGGTGGTAGTCGTACCGGCCCGGTGGCTGTGGGAAGGAGACTTCCTGATAACCCTTTTTGTAGGCCTCCCGCGACTGGGAGAGGGCGAGGCGTAGCTCAAGGGGTTGAGCAGGACGGATGTCGAATTTCTCCAAGGGACGAATGTCGATCGTTCCCTGGTCGCCGCAGACGACCAGTTGCCGACGCTTGTAGCCCTCCACCTCCAGCGACGCGGTGCGGATCGTGGCCGTGGTTCGCGGATACTCGAACACGATCAGCCCGTTATCGCACATCTCGACGCCCACCTCCGAGCGGGTTTGCCGCGGGTAGGGAACGATTCGATCGGGTTTTCCCATCAGGCTTACGACAAGGTCGATCAGGTGGCAGGCGAAGATGAACATTGATCCGCCGCGAAACTGCGACAGGTACTTCCGATACCCCACCGCGTGCGTGATGTTCATCACGCAGTCGATCTCGAAGACCTGGCCGAGCCAGCCTTCGCGAACCGCGCGCTGGCAGCACTGCACCGCCGGGTTGTTCCGGTACATGTAACCGAGTTGCACGGCCAGCTTGCGCCGCCCGGCCTCATCGAGGACCTTCTTGAACGCGCTGAACGATTTCCCGCCCGGCTTGTCCAAGTGGACGTGCATGCCGGCATCAATGCAGCGGCCGGTGATGTCCATAATATGGTCGTCGCCGGAACTGACCTCGACGGCTACGGCCTGGAGCCCCTTGGTGTTCAGCAGTTGCTCTTCGGTCATCCAGGTGAGGCCCTGATAGGACCGATTCTTTTCCGCGCTTTTGCGCAAGGCGGGGTCCGACTCGACGATGCCGACGACCTCGTAATGGTCGCTCAGTTTCCGAAGGGTGTCCATTTTGGCCGAGGCATGTTCATGCGCGGTGCCGATCTGGCCAATCTTGATCCGCTGCTTGGGGCGATCGGCGGCGGTGGCGGTTGGCTGGAGCCAGTAGCCGGCCGTGAGGGCCGCGCCCGCGCCCATGGCGGTTTTCAAAAGATGACGGCGATCCAAGATATTCATGTCTTCTCCTTATTCTGGTCGGAGCGATCCGTTAAGAGTCCGAGCACATCAAAACTCCGCGTCCTTCTTCTCTTGGTTTCTCTTCTCGCGTATCCCTGCGTTATTGGCGTGCGTTAGCGGAAGGCAGAATGGCAAAATCGTGCGTGGTCGATTCGCAGGGGAACTCGACCCGCGTTTCATAGGGCGGGAAAAGAGCCGTTCCCGCAGACGACATCGCGTCGACCGGAACGCCATCAAATCCAACGATCTGCACGACGTAGGCTCCGCCGACGATCCCCTTGCCCGGCAATGTTTGGTACTTGCCATCCTTGATCGAGGCGATCGCGCCGGGGCCGGTGTTTCCCCGGGCGCCGTCGGGCGAGAGGGTGATTTCGCCGACGGGAACCGGTTTGCCTTGGTAAAGCACGGCGCCGGAGAGCGTATATTGGCCCGGCCCGCTGGACGGGGCGCAGCCGGACAAGGCCAAGGCGGCAGCCCCGAGTAAGACGAGTAACGGTGAGCGGCGTCTTCGGTTCATCGGGGCAGTCCTCCCAGCGGCAGGCCGTCGTCGCGAATCGCCATCTGCCGGTAGAGGTTGAGGTCAATCGTCTCACTAACGAAGTGGACCGATCCGTCGGCCAGGCCGAACTGGCAGCCCCCGGGGTGGAAGCTGCCGAACATCCGCGAGCTACGATTAAACACTTCGGGATCATTGCCGCCATGCAAGGGATGGGAGTTGATCTGGAGCATCGCTGCGGCGATGACCATCGGCGTGCCGCCCCCACCGCCGAGCCTGCCCGCCGCGGCCCAGCCCGTGTGAGCCTGGTCGGGACGGGCCGTCTTGGTCAAACAGTACTTCGATTCGCCGACGAGGAACACGTTCGACGTGCCGTCGAGAATGTCGGCGAATCGGGTCGCCGAGTTGTGGTAGAGGATGCCGTTGATGAAGAACACCCGCTGCCCCGACACGCCGCTGCACGACGGCGTCGTCCCACCCCCTTGCACGCCGAAGTAGCAGCCGTTGTTGACGTCGGAGCCCGAGTTCGGATCGGAAGGGCACTGATAGGCGCGGTTGTTCCTCTCGAACAGATCGTGGTTGACGGTCGGCGCGGGTAGATTGGAGAACCCCGTGAATTGGCGGCCAAAATCGAATTTTTGGTAGAGGTTGAGCTGCTCCAGGTAAGGGAGAATCAGAACGCTCCACGGCGCGCGGACATGCGTGGGCTCGGCGCCGCTATTGCACCAGTCGGAAGACGAATAGGTGACCCTGATCGAAGAGAGCGAACCGGGCGGCAAGACGCGGTGCGTGTCGTGGTAGTTGTGCAGGGCCAGGCCGATCTGCTTGATCTTGTTAGTGCACTCCGCGCGGCGGGCGGCTTCTCGGGCAGCCTGCACGGCGGGAAGCAACAGGGCGATTAGAATGCCAATGATCGCAATCACGACCAGGAGTTCGACCAAGGTGAAGCCTTGTGGACGCCTGGTGAGGTGTGTTTGGGACGACATGATGTTCCCCCCTCGGGGATAAGTGATGACAGTCTGGTGAGTTCGTTGCCAACGATCTATGGAAAACGGCAAGTCGTGGCCGGTTAGGGATCCTCAGGTGGCGAACTAAATGACCAACGCCGCGACCGGGCTTGCCCCGGTCGAGCGTGGGATTAGTCACTACGTCACGCGGCTGCGTGTCGTCAGCTTCTCCCATCGGCTGCCGGCCCCGAATGCGGCCGGCAGCCGATGGGAGAAGACGCCTTGTAGGTCATGGTGGTAGTGGTCAATCCGCTTCACCACCCGGGCAAGCCGGGTGGGGTCGTTGCAGCACATGATCAAAATCAAACGTCTGAGAACCAATAGCCTTGGGAAGCCAGGGACTATTCGGAAAATCGGCGCGCGGTTTCGAACTGGAACCCGGGGGCAATTCCCCGTTCGAAGGTCGTCTTGTTTTCTACACCTGTTCTGACACTGCGAAGGGAGCGCGGTAGGGCCGGCGGAGCAACTCGTCGGCGTCCGGAGCGCTGACGAACTTTTCGGTTTGAGCGTCGAACTCGAGCGTGCGGCCGAGGCGATAGGTGGAGTTGGTTAGCTCCATGTGGGCGGTGTCGGTCAGGTAACGCTTCATGTCCTCGAACGATTCGTAGAACGTCTTGTTGTCGCCGAAGGCCTTTGTCTGCTTGTTGAAGGGCGTCTCCTCGCCGAGGCGGTAGGAGATGTTGCCCAAGTGGGCCAGCGTCACCGTCCGATGTCCCTCGAGGATTTCGGCGCCGAGGTCTTCTCGTTTCCGGCTGCGTACGCAATCGATGAAGATCCGCATATGTCGCGGCCCCTGTTCAGGGGCGCCAGGCGGGGGAAAATTGTCGATCGGCACCCCTTCGCTCTTGCCTTTGGCAAAGAACTTGCCGTCCCGGACCACGCCTTGGTCCGTGTAGAACTCGTTGGTGATCTTGCACTTGTCCTTGGGGACCAGACCGCGGGCCACGAAAACCACCTTGGTCTCGCCGAAATCGAACATGGCCAGGTGACTGTTGGGCGTTTCGGCCTGATCCTTGTAGCCGAAGCGACCGCCGAGGCTGACGACGCTCTTCGGCATGGCGCCGTCGGGCAAGGCCCAACGGCAGATGTCGAGCTGGTGCGAGCCCATGTTGCCGATCTCGCCGTTGCCGAAGTCCCAGGACCAGTGCCAATTGTAGTGCACCAGGTTTCTGCGATACTGTTGCACCGGGGCCGGGCCAAGCCAGAGGTCGAAGTCCAATCCTCGGGGCGGCTCCTGCGGGTCCTTGAAGCCGATGCTCAGCCGTGGCTGGCAGGCGTAACCGAAGGCGATCAGCAACTTACCGTATTTCCCATTCCGGACATCGTTGACCAACTGGATCCATTGCGGATCGGTGCGCCGCTGGGTGCCGTGCTGGACGATGCGGTCATACTTCCTCGCTGCCTCGACGAGTTTGCGTCCCTCGAAGATGTTGTGACTGCACGGTTTCTCCACGTACACGTCCTTGCCCGCCTGGCATGCCCAGATGGCCTGCAAGGAGTGCCAATGGTTGGGCGAGGCAATCGCAACCGCGTCGACGCTCTTGTCGTCCAGTACCCGGCGGAAGTCCTGCACGCACGTGGGAAGAGCCCCGGTCAACTGCTCCACCGTCTTGCTTCGGGAATCGAACAGCCGGCTGTCGGGATCGACAAGATAGCGGATCTCGACGTCCTTCATGCCGCCGAAGCCCTTGATGTGGCCGTAGTATCCGCGTCCATTAATTCCTGCGATGGCAATGCGTACGCGGTCGTTGGCTCCCAGCACGCGGCCGGAGGCCCTGGTCCCCGCGATGGTGAACGTGGCGGCGATGCCCGCGGTGGCGGCGCGTTTCAAGAAGGTGCGACGGGTTTGACGTGACATGGTTGAAACTCCCTCGTACGATAGTCCGATGACAAGTTCACGCCGTGGCAAAAACCAATTGCGATGCACGGTCACAGAAAACTGGGGGATCCCGGCTTCTGGTACGGCTTCAGCGCCTCGAATCGATACTCGATCTCAGCGATGTCCTCCTCGGTCAATTTCAACTCCGACAAGCGGGGCGAGGCGGGGATGGTTCCGCGAGGACCGTACTCGCGCGAAACCATGGTGTTGAACACGCCACGCTTCTTCCAGAGATACAGTTGGATGCCGCGCAAGTCGCTGCCCGGGTGGGTCCGGTTCAAGTTGACCATGAGAAGGAATTTACTGTACGCATCTCTCAGGGCCTCCGGGTCCGAACCGCTTTGGTGCAGTTGCCAGATGCGGGTGAGCACGTCGGCGTAAATGGCGCGCTCGGTGATCAGCCCTTCCGAACCGAGCCGCAACTCGTAGAGCCAGCCGAATCCTCCCCGGGCACTGAATACGCGCCGGATCGGCGGCTTCGCAGCAACCAGGGCACGAGTGCGAGTGATGATCGGGTAAGATTCTTCCTTGATGTAACCGAAGTTGGAAAACTCGTTGGCGAGTTTGATCATGAGTGCCACCGAAGGGGTCGGGCCCCGATATGGCGTGCCACCCACGGATTGAATGAAGACGGGCCGCTGCGTGACGGCGGCGAGGGCACGCCAGTATTGGAGCATGTCGTCTTCGGTCTTGCCCAAGTCGGGCGGTCGCGAGATGATCGCCGTCGGCGCCAGTTTCTCGGCATGCTTGGCAAAGGTGAGCATCTCGGCCGTGTCCTTGCCATTCACCCCGAGGCACAGCGCCGTGCGGAACCCACGAGCCGCTTTGGCCAGCAGTTCCATCCCTTGGAGCTTTTCGTCGGTGGTCAGCAGTTCGACACTATCGTGCGACTGGGGCCAGATCATGCCGGGGCATTCGCACCAGTCCACGTAGCGGGCCTGTTTGACCAGGGCGTCGAAGTCCACGGCCCCCGAGGCGGTGTAGGGAGTCGACAGAATCAGAAACGGCCCTCTGACCCTCGGATCGGCTGCGACCGCGCCGCCTGACGGGCTCGTCTTCGACTCGCTTCCCTTGAGGAGCGCTCCGGTGAGAACGCAAGAGGTCGTGACGGCCGCGGTAGTCAAGAATTGCCGCCGGTGGCAGTGTCGCTTGTTGTTATCGGCGGTGTCCATGTGCAGATCCTCTCAATGCCTCAAGGCCGTTGTTGTTGGTCAAGCCATCCAATCCAGCACGATCTTGCCGATATGCCGGTTCGACTCCATCAAGGCATGCGCCTCCGCGGCTTGGGACGCCGGGAACACCTGCGCGATGACCGGGCGGATGCGTCCGGAGGCGATCAACGGCCATACGCGCTCGCGCAGTTCCCCGGCGATCGCCGCCTTGAACGCCACGGGGCGCGGCCGCAAGGTCGAGCCTGTGATCGTCAGACGGCGGAACAACAGCTCGCCGGCGTTGAATTCGGCCTTCACGCCCCCCATCACCGCGATGACGGCGATGCGGCCATCGGTGGCCAGGCAACCGATCTCCCGGGCGATATAGTCGCCCGCCACCATGTCGAGGATGACATTGGCGCCTCGGCCTTCGGTGAACCGCTTCACCTCGGCGACGAAGTCGTGGGTGCGGTAGTTGATCGCGTGGTCGGCGCCCAACGCGCGGCAGGCTGCGCACTTGTCGTCGCTGCCGGCCGTGACCAGCACCGTGGCGCCGAAGGCTTTGCCGAGTTGGATCGCCGTCACCCCGATGCCGCTGGCCCCGCCATGCACCAGCAGGGTTTCGCCCGATTTCAAACCGGCGAGGTTGAAGACGTTCAACCAGACGGTGAAGAAGGTTTCCGGCAGGGAGGCCGCTTCGACCATGCTTAGGCCGAGTGGCGCCGGCAGACACTGTTCCAGGGGCGCCACGCAGAATTCGGCGTAGCCGCCGCCGGCGACCAACGCGCAAACCGGATCCCCCAGCGAGAGGCCCGCCGCGGCCAATTCCGCGGCATCGCCGGCCACCACTGTGCCGGCCACTTCGAGTCCCGGCAGATCCGAAGCCCCGGGCGGCGGTGGGTAGTTCCCCTTGCGCTGCATCACGTCGGGGCGGTTGACCCCTGATGCGCGGACACGCACCAAGGCCTCCCCCGGGCCGGGAAGCGGAGTCGGACGCGTCGTTTCGACCAGCACCTCGGGGGAACCGAATCGGGCGATCTCGATGGCGCGCATTCGCTCCGGTATGCTCGTTGCTGCCGCTGCATCATGTTGAACGAGTGTCACGATACTACACCTTCTCTTCCACCACCCACGGCTTGCGGTAGGCTCGCTTGAAGAGCCCCATCGCCTCGGGATCGTTGAGGATGTGCTCGGTCTTCGGGTCGATTTGCAGCTTCCGGCCGCCAAGCCGACAGCTGATGTTGGCGTAGTGGACCAACAGCAGGCTGCGGTGGCCTTCTTCGATGTCGGCGTTGGGTCGTTGGCGACTCTTGACCGACGCGACAAAGTTCTCCTTGTGGTTCGGGTCGGGGTAGCGGCCGTACATCTGCTCCTTGACCACCGGTTGCCGGCTCTTCGGGCGGACGTAGACCTGCCAGCCGCCACCCATCCGGCCGACGTACATCACGCCCTTGTCGCCGTACAGCTCGATCCGCGTCGCGTTCTGGGGCCAATAGGGGAAGATGTCGCCGTTGCGAATCCCGTCGTCGCTTTCGAGCATGTAGGGCGTATAGAGCGTCTGCTCGTAGGTCATCAGGAGATTGGGGAACTCGAACGTGGCCGACTGCGTGTCGGGCGTTTCGGCGGCGCCTTGCGTGTTGAAACGCCCGCCCGAGCAATAGACGCCGCTCGGATAATCGACGCCGCAGAGCCATCGGGCCAGATCGATCTGGTGGATTCCCTGATAGGCCATCTGGCCGCCACCGTAGTCCCAGAGCTGACGCCATTGGGTATGGATCGCCTTGTTGTACTTACGCGCCGGCGCCGGGCCGTTCCACATCTCCCAGTCGAGTGTGTCGGGCGGGGCAGAGTCGGGGCCCCACTGGGGGTTGGCCTCGTAACGCTGTTCATGCACGCGGCAGAGGTGGATTCGGCCCAGCTTGCCCTCTTCGAGGTAGCGTTTGGCGGCCAGATTGTAGGGGGCGCTGCGGTTCTGGGTGCCAATCTGGACGATCCGGTCGTACTTTCGCGCGGCCTCGACGGCCTGGCGGCCTTCCCAGGGATTGTGGCTCTGTGGCTTTTCGCAATAGACGTCCTTGCCGGCACGGCAAGCGAGGATTGTGGCCAGGGCATGCCAGTGTGGCGGGGTGGCAATTACCACGGCGTCGACCGAAGCGTCTGTGAGCATCTCGCGGAAGTCCTGAACGCACTTGGGTCGCTTGCCCCCTTGGCGCGCCGCGTATTCCTTCGCTCGCAGCTCGTGCAACTGGCGGTTCACGTCGCAAATGTAGGCGATCTCGCAATCGGTGCGATCCAGGAACCCCATGGCCAGCGAGTGGCCCCGCCCTCCGCCGACGCCGATCATCGCCAGCACGAGCCGGTCGTTGGCGGGCGTTGCCCACACGGATCGTGGATCGGAAAGAATCGTCAAGCCCGCCGCCAGACTGAGGGCTGGCCGGCGTGCCCGCCCCAGAAAATCCCGCCGATTCAAGGTGCTCATGGGCAATCGCTCCTTTCAGGACCTGGTGATCGGAGAACAACGAAACTGGCGACGCTTGCGCCCGGTCGTCTGCTCACCTATTCTTCTATAGTCCTCCAGGGCCGAGGCGACAACGTAGATTATCGTGGCAAACTGTGGCACGAAAAGAACAACCGCGGCAGGAGATACCCTGGACTTGGTACGCAGGCGGGCTTACTGGCAACGGCAACATCGCGCGGCGCGGGGGCGAGAATCACCGTGTGGGGGAGACGATCGCCGGCGGCAGAACTGGCATGGCGTATCGTTCGCGATACTGGCCGGGCGTATGGCCGGTGGCCTGACGAAGTCGCCTGCTCATGTGCTGCACCGAGCAGAACCCGCACTGCCTGGCGATCTGCCGGAAGGTCCCGTCGGTGGAGACCAAGAGCCGTTTGGCCCGCTCGATGCGAACTCGCTGGATTTCGTCGTGGACCGTGCGTCCCAGGACGGCCTTGAACCGCCGGCGAAGGGTCGCACTGGTCGAGCCGGTGACCCTGCCGACATCGTCCAGTCCGATCGGTTCGCAGGCGTGCTCGCGGATGAATTGCAACGCGGCGGCCACGTCGCTATCGCCTGCCGCGAGAATCTCGGTCGAACCGCGGGCGACAATTCCCACCGGCGAGACCGAGCGTTTCCCAGGAGCCACCGGTTGGCCGTCCATCCATTGATCCAACAAAAGGGCCGCTTCATAGCCCGTCTGCTGCGCGCCTGGGTCGACGCTCGTCAGCGGCGGATCGGTAAACGCGCAGACCGCCTCCTCGTTGTCGACACCGACCACCGCCACGTCCTCCGGCACGCGCAGCCCCGCCACCCGGCAGGCTTCCAGGATCTGCAGGGCTCGCGAATCGTTGCAGGTCATCAGCCCCAACGGGCGAGGCAGGCTGATGAGCCACTGGGCCAACTCGCCGCACAGCCTATCCCAGGTGTCCGAAGCCGTATTCGGGGCGTTGTGCACCGCGCACGAGTAGCCAGCCCGGCGAATGGCGTCCTGAAACCCATCGGCCCGCTTCTGCGAACAGCCATTGACGGGCGTGGGACTGTAACCGCAGTAGGCGAAATGCACGAAGCCGCGTTCCAGCAGATGGTCGGCCGCCAGTCGCGCCACGGCCGTGTTATCGGTCCCCACGTAGGGAATCTTCATGTCCGGCCGAAACCAGCCATAGCCTCCGCCGACTCCCACCAACGGCACCGCCAGGCGCAACAGTTCGGCCCCGTGCGGATCGTCGAACCCCACAATCACTCCATCCCAGCGCCCCGCGAGCATGCATTCCAGCGAACTGCTGCTACGACTCTCCGGAAGGCAAACGTTCCAGTTGCCGCGTTGATGGGCGAACGTCATGACGCCGCTGACGACCTTGCGCATCGCCGCGCGACCGACCTCCAAAAAAACTCCCACCGATCGCCGCTGCTTCGAGTTGGAACGCTTCATACGACAAACCGATCAGGATAGCGACGTTTCCACTTCGACCCACTCGATGTGGCCGACTCCGAAACTCGTCCAGTCTCTCCTACCAGCCTATCCCCATCGGCTTCCTTATGCAACTGTGTGTAGAGTCGGCCCCCGACAACGACCAGCGGACGCTGGACCGTTGGCGGCGTCCTCTCGGCACGGGCGTACCCGACGGCGGATTCTCTTGTTCTAGCTGGGGGAATGGTCCTGCGAACCGCCTCCGCAGCCGGTCGGCACTCCGCGGATCGCCCCCAGGTTAAGGGAGAGAATTGTGGAAAGTGTCACGTGTTGCGATGCAAATTTTGCGTCGCGGTGCATATTCGCAAGTGACAGTTACCTCATTAGTTACATTTATGCGAAAAGACACAAGTAAACCAACCCGAAAGTGGGGGTGTGTTGCATAATTCAAGGGTGTCTACGTAGTTCGGACCGGGATAAACCACCCATGCTTATCTCCCCCCGCATGGTTTCAGTGACCCGGAAGTCCCTGGCCCGCGCTCCTTGAGCACGAGCCATGCGAGCAGCCACCAAGCGGCGTTCGGGTCGGGCCTGACGGCCGTACGCTGAAGCGCGAGGACAATTTCTCGACAGCGTCAATTGTCAAAGCCCGGCCTCCGGCCGGAACCAAAGCGAAAGCGGCGTTGCTCCGGACTAGAGTGGAAAAGGGTAACCACCACCTTCGTCCAGGAGCAACGCCATGAAGCGGTTTATCGAAC
>JBDKTH010000651.1:0-1519 GCA_039680305.1 Thermoguttaceae bacterium
GATCCGGATGACCAAGGCCGAGATCATCCGCCGGGGGACCGAGCTGGGGGTGGACTACCGCCTGACTCACACATGCTACGACCCCGACGCCTCGGGGCTCAGTTGCGGGCGTTGCGACGCCTGCCAGCTCCGCCGCCGCGGCTTTGCCGAAGCTGGCCTTGTAGACCCGTTGCCCTATCAGGCGTGAAAGGGCCAGCCGCGCCTGGCTTTCAGTTTCGATCCATGCACATCGCCGAACTTTTTCGATCCCTTCAAGGCGAAGGCCTTTTGACCGGCACGGACAGCACGTTCATCCGCGTCAGCGGCTGCAACCTGCGCTGCTGGTTCTGCGACACGCCCTACGCCTCGTGGGATCCCGAGGGGCGAAACCTGACGCTCGACGAGATCTTTGCCCAGGTCGAGGCGTTCGATTGCTCGCACGTGGTGATCACCGGCGGCGAGCCGATGGTGTTTCGGGACGTGGTGCCTTTGACCGCGGAACTGCGCCGACAGGGGCGGCACATCACCATTGAAACGGCGGGAACGGCCTGTCTGCCGGTTGCCTGCGATCTGATGTCGATCAGCCCCAAGCTGGCGAACTCCACCCCGCGACCTGACCGTCATCCCGAGTGGTCGGCTCGCCACGAGCGGACGCGGCACGCCCCGGCAGTGCTCCGCCAACTGGTTTCCGGGTATCCCTACCAGGTGAAATTCGTGGTCGACGAGCCGGCCGATTGCCAGGCGGTCGAAGCTTATCTTGAAGAACTCCCCGAGATCGACCGTGCCCGGGTGCTGCTGATGCCGCAGGGAATCGACCTGGACGAACTCACGGAAAAGGCACAGTGGCTGGAGCCTTACTGCGCCGAACACGGGCTTCGCTATTGTCCCCGCCGCCAGATCGAATGGTTCGGTCTGACGCGGGGAACATAAGGCCCAACTTCTTTCTTCACGGGGCCTGAACTGTCGCGATCAGCACGACGCGGCCACTGGGGCTGCGGCCCGCTCGAAGATCTCCTGGCGAAGGATCGGCACCTCCGCCGGACCACGGAATCCGAGCTTGACCCGATCGTGGGAAACCTCCAGAACGGTCACGACGATGTTCTCGCCGATAACGATCTGTTCACCCTTCTTGCGGCTCAGTACCAGCATTTTGATCCTCCTTGCTCAAGACTCGGGGTGGACCGAATTGCGGGAAGTGGATGGCCCAAACCCGGGAAATGGTCGAAAGCGTGTTAGGGACTTAAAACAATTAATCCTGTAATAACTGGCATTTTAACTCCAGGCGGGATCCACACAAGAGCAGTCTGTCGGAATCGGACAGTTCCTTCGGGTCCGCGCAGAAATAAGTCGGGCCCTTACTCCTCCCGCAACGTCCCCAGCACCGGGGCGGCCAGGGCGGCACGCACCGCAGCTAGGCCGGCCAGGAGGCCCACGACAAGCACCACCAACAGCGTGGTGCCCAAGGAAACCCAGGGGATCGCGGCCCCGCCGAGCAGGAAATGGGGCAACACGGCCACGGCGGCTGCTAGCACGCCGCAGC
>JBDKTH010001014.1:0-13076 GCA_039680305.1 Thermoguttaceae bacterium
TCCCCCTAGTCCTCGCAACCGAACATCTCCTCCTCGGCCTCGTCGCGGTAGATCACGAGACAGGCCTCTGGCTTCGCACCCAAGGGCTGGAACCCGACTCGCTCCAACTGGAAATCGAACTGCGTTACGGGTACTCTCCTGACACCTTGTTACCCCTACACCGCGAACCGACTGGGGGGCCCCCGCTCCCATTTCCGGAAGACGAGGAAGTCACAACCTCTCCCTCTCTCCCTTCGGAAGAGGGCCAAGGTGAAGAAGACAGCCAAAGTCCGACCGAGGAGAGTTCCCTTCCCTCGGAACCGCAGAGCAGTGAGATGAAACAAGACAATAATAACGTCTCGGCGAGCGTTCCCCACCCTCGCCCTCTCCCAGAGGGAGAAGAGACGGGTAGAGATTCGGAAGCCGAGCCGATCGTCGTACTCCGGGTTCTCGACGCGGCTTGGAATCGAGCCCGGGAAGGGCTCCGCGTCGTCGAGGACTATACTCGGTTCGTGCTCGACGACCGGCACCTAACCGAGCAGCTCAAGCAACTCCGCCATGAGCTGACGGCCGCAATGGCCACGGTCCCGCTTGACCGACGACTGGCCGCGCGCGAGACGCAAGCCGACGTGGGAACGCGTCTGTCGACGCCCGCCGAACGCCGGCGTCAGGATGCGGCCGAGGTGCTGACCGCCAATTTCATCCGGCTTCAAGAGTCGCTGCGCAGCCTGGAGGAGTTCAGCAAGATCCTTGATCCGGAGTTGGCCGCTCGGCTCGAGCAGTTCCGCTATCGCACCTACACGCTCCACCGGGCCGTCGAGATCACACGGGCTAGCCTTGCGCGACTCGGCCGCGCCCGGCTCTACGTGCTCATCGATGGCCAAGCGTCGCCGGAGCGATTTGCGACGATGGTCGGCGCACTGGTTGGCGCCGGCGTGGACGTGCTTCAACTTCGCGACAAGCAACTCGACGACCGCGTCTTGCTCCAGCGTGCCCGACTGCTGCACGAGTTGACCCAAGGGACCCAAACCCTGTTCGTGATGAACGATCGACCGGACCTGGCCGTGTTGGCTCGGGCCGACGGCGTTCACGTGGGCCAGGAAGAGTTGACGGTCAAAGACGTCCGAACGATTGTCGGACCGGAGATGCTCATCGGCGTGTCGACCCACGGGCTCGACCAGGCGCGTCAGGCGGTGCTCGACGGCGCGGACTACCTCGGCGTTGGTCCGACCTTTCCCTCGGGCACCAAGCAGTTTGCCCACTTCCCGGGCCTCGCCTTCCTCCGGCAAGTAGCCGCCGAGATTCGCTTGCCCGCCTTTGCCATCGGCGGCATCAACCGCGAGAATCTATCCGACGTCCTCGCCACGGGCATCACGCGCATCGCCCTCTCCGGAGCCATCACCGCCGCTGCCAATCCGGCTACCGCCGCCCAGGAATTGCGGGCGATGGTGGCATTTGGGATTTAGGGTCCGCGCAGAAATAAGTTGGGCAAATATGAAGAACCAAGGACGCGCAGCAATCCTTGGTTCTTCATACCGCCAAATGGGCGAGAGACGTTTCTGGCCGCGTCATTCATGGAAGCAATGGCGGCCTTGCGACGTGAGTGTCGAGCCCCAACCGCGCCCGATAGCCGCCTTTGCTTCCATGAAATTGCCCAACTTATTTCTGCGCGGCCCCCTAAGGAGCCTGAGGGAACACCACCGAAGAGCGTGACGGCGGGTCTGCCCATTTCGCGTGCCGGTTGCCGCGTCAACATGGACCACGTTCAAGTTCGTGGCCCATGTTGACTCCTTGGGAGAAGTCGTCGTGGCATCGTGACCAACGATGCCTTTCTTCTCCCTGCATTGGCAACCTGCAGGCCGATCCGCGACGATCGCCGATGTTAGTGCTGGTGATGCTGTCCTTCAATCGGCCGAGCGGCGGTGCGCACGCCGAAGTAATCGTTCACGGTCTTCGTCCACTGCGTATCGGTTAGATTGGCCATGTTGTCGCTGTCGAACGTTGGCGCACCCGTCAGCTTTTCCTGGGTCATGTTCAACAACAGGACGTGTTCGTCATTCTGCTTGCCGAAACGGAAAGCACTCCACGGCACGGCGATCGTCTTCCCGGCGATGAACCCAGTGCTCACCACGCCGTAAAGCACCTGGCCGGTTCCCGCATCGATCACCAGATTGTCGAGATTTCCCAACTTCTCGTTTCGATCGTTGAAGACGTCCAGATCACTCAAGGTGCTGGATTGGAACAACAGATCCTGCTTGGTCATCTGACCACCATTCATCTGCGATTCCTGCTGCGTGGTTGTCCCCCGATCCGCAGTTCCGGCCCTTTGAGCCATGGCGTCTCCCGAGATGACCAACGAAGCCAGCGCCCAAGCGGCAAGAGCAATCCCGTATCGCTTCCTCATGTCTAAACTCCTGTTAATGATAGCCTTCTGTCGGGCAGAGCCTTCCAAGAGGCTCCACCATCAACACAGACCGGCTTGACAAAACAGACCGCTCGGAGACACCAAGTCCCCGCAATAACCCATTGCTCCTTCCATTCACTGCAAATCTCCTACCAAACCTGCGCGACGCTCGCCCTGCGACACCCTGTCGCCGCCCCAGGGAGGCCTAAGACGGCCACCAGCTCTGACTCACCGGCTCAACCTCCTGCGGCCCCCTTTCTGCCCCCTTGCCCTCCGAATGGACCCTCGCAATACGGCGGCATACGATTCTGACAGCAGGGGCGCAGACCGACCAATTCAACGAGCCTTGCAACCACGAGACGTGGAATGCACGGCTTGCGGGACTTCAGGCCCGCAGGAAAGGAGGACGAATCATGGCAAGAGTCGCACGCGAAATGGTGGAACAGGCGGGAGTCGATATCAACCAATTGCTCGACCTGCTGATCAAGAACGCGGCCGCCGAACTGACCACCTTTTACTATTACACGATCCTGCGGGTCAACCTGATCGGACTGGAGGGGGAAGGGCTCAAGGAAATCGCAGAGGTGGCACGGATCGAGGACCGCAACCACTTTGAGGCCCTCGTCCCCCGCATCTACGAACTGGGCGGCCACCTCCCCGCGAACATGAAAGACTTCCACGACCTCTCGGCCTGTCCGCCCGCCAGCTTGCCCGGCAATCCGACCGACATCCGGGCCATGTTAACGGTGCTGGTGGAAGCGGAACGCTGTGCCGTGCGGGGATACACGCACATCTGCCACCTGACCGCGGGCAAGGATCACCGAACCTACGATCTGGCCCTGGCGATTCTCCACGAAGAAGTGGAACACGAATCGTGGTTCGCCGAATTCCTGGGCGAGGGGCCCTCGGGCCATTTCATGCGACGTGGCGAGACATCCCCGTTCGTGTCCAAATTCCTCCGATAGGGGCCCCCTGCCGAGATCCTCACGCCTCGTGCAATACCACGGCCGGGTCCTGAACGAGCGCGGCAAGCGTTGGCAAGTAGCTGGCCGTCATGGCGACCAGTGGGGCGCCGAGCAAGGCGCAGAAGAGAAGATCGTAACGGACGTGGAGATGCTCAACGGCCAGTTCCAGCGCGTGTTGCCCGAACCAATAGGCCGTCCAGGAGCCCAAGCCCATTCCGAACGCCGCGCCAGCCAGTCCGAGCAAGAACGCCTTGCCCAGGAAGAGCGAGGCGATCATCGTGGAGCTCTTCCCCAGGGCCCGAAGCAGTCCGATTTCGGTGCGACGTTCGCGCACATTGGCCAGGGCCATCAGCCCAACCCAAACCGCCGAGGCCAGCACGACCAGCGGCGTGATCACCTCGGCCAAGGTCTCCATCACGCGTTGGATCCTCGCGCGCGAAGCGGCCATGTCGGCCAAGACTCTCTTGCGTTCGGACAAGATCTGCTCGCGCGATTGGAGGTTGCGTTGCATCTGCTCCAGAAGTTCCTTTTGCTTGGCCTCGACGAGCGTCCGCTGCTCCGCGCGGGCCAGGGCGATCGAGCGGAATTCGGTGATCCGCGTTTCCGGAAGGACTTCGGCCAGTTGCTGGCGGATGCCCGCCAGGCGGGCTCCATGACACTGGCAACCGAGGGCCATGATCTGATTGATCCGGCCGGGCTTGTCCAGGAGCGATTGGGCATCCTTCAGTGGCAGAGCGAGCGTGATGTCCTCTTTGCTCCCCTGTTCCGGCAGAATCCGCGCGATGCGAAACGGTTGGTCCAGGATCTGGATCGTCTCGCCGACCTTGTGCCCCACGCCCAGTTCGTGGCCCACCAGCACCGTTCCCGGCTCGACCTTGTACCCCATGGGCCGCTTCTCGCCGCTGTGGGCCTGGGGCGTTTCCGGAAGATAGCCGACCAGAAGCACCTTGCGATTGTCCCAGCTGACGCGAGCCTGCAACGTGGCCACGAGGTGCGTGACCAGAGTGAGCCGCGGATCCTTGGCCAACCGCTCGACGTACTCCTGGGGCATGTCGTAGGCAGCGAAGTCGGCCGCCCAGAAGTCGCTCATGTTCGTGTCGCGATGCACGATCATCAGGTTGAAGCCCATGTCGCGCATCAGCCGCTTGGTTTCCTTTTCCATCTGAGCCAGTTCGTCGGCCATCTGCTTTTCGAACTGTCCCACGCTCACGCGCAGTCGGGCAACGCCATCCTCCAACTCGACCACCTGCTTCTCCCACTGGACCAACTGCGTATGGGTCTCCTGCCGATAGCCGTCGACCAGCGTCGGGGCAGCGACAAACAGGGTCACGGCGATCATCACCGCCACCAGCCCGAGGACAAAGTTCAACTTCCGATAACGGATTTCCGCGAAGAGGAGTCGAAGCGTCATCGTTCACCCTGGGTATTCTGCAGAAGCGTGTTCCGGCGGCCCGGAACCCAATATACCCCGCCGCCGGGCCTTCGGCCACGGGGCAACGCCACGGCCTCCCGTTCGTCACAAGTAGTTGCATTGGAGCGAGTTACGATCAGCCCCCCAATTCAGAAGAAATCCGCTCCCAAACCGGCCGCTGTTGCTGGTGTTCGCCACAGACGGAACTATAATACTTGGTGGTATTGTCGATTGCCCCTAGCCTGGCAGGCCCTCGTGGGAAGAAGGGTTGCGGGGAGGCTACGGATGTGTCTTGGCACCACGCGAAGAGATTGGCTCACTGAGGACTCGATTCGATGAGCGACCACCACGACGACGAGTTCCAAGACACCAATCAAGGAACCCCGCCTCCCCAGGACGCGCGTTCGTTGCGTCGCCGCCTGCTCAAGGCCGGCGTGATGGCCGTGCCGGTCGTGCTGACCTTGCGGGGGCGTCCGGCGCAGGCGGATGTTCAGTATGCCAGCCCGGGGAACAACCAGTTCTTCGTCACCGGTCATTCGACCGAAAACCATGCGATGCCGGGAGAGCCGTCCAGTTTTCTCGATGCCGGATCTCCGTCCAGCGATGCCGCCTGGTCGAGTTCGAGTTGGACCGGTTCCGATTCGTCGGGCGAGGCGACCGAGACCGACTCGAATTGATCTTCATGTCCCCTCGCGACACAATCTGGCACCTGGCCGCCCATGACCTACAATGGCGAGGGTGGGACGATCAGTGGCTTGTGTACCACGCGGATTCCGGCGACACCCATCTCTTGAGTCTGGTGGCAGGCGAGGTGCTCCAAGCCCTGCAACAAGCCCCTTCCAGTGTCGCCACGCTGGCCGAACAGATGGCGGCGAGCCTGGAGGTGTCCGTCGCCCAGGAAGAAGAGCTGTTTGAACAGGTCGAACGGCTCTTGCGGGAACTCGAATCGCTCGGTCTCGTGGAAGCGGTGCCGCCGTGAACGTGGGACAGTTGTCGCCAGGTGAATTGCATCGCCGGCTTCGAAGCGGCAATCTCTGCGTGCGCACCGGCCCGTTCCTCTGCCAGTTCGAGTCTCCCTTCCGCGACGTCGCCGAACTCGTCGCCTTCGGCTATTCCGACTTCCCGTTGGCCGATGACTCGCGATTTGCCGATTTTCACGTGCGAGTCGTTCCCCAGAGCGGACTCCGCCGCTGGTGCCGACGGCAGGTCGTGTTCCGGATGGACGACTGGTCGCCTGTTGAGCCCTACCCGCGAGCCCTTGCGGCGCCGTTGTTGGAATGGGGGCTGAACTGGTGCGTGGCGGCCCATGCCAATCAGTACCTGATCATCCATGCGGCGGTCGTCGAACGCGACGGCCGGGCCGTGCTCCTGCCGGCCACGTCAGGCGCGGGCAAAAGCACCTTGTGTGCGGGGCTGGTCTTGCATGGCTGGCGGCTGCTTTCCGATGAGTTGGCCCTGCTCCGCCCGGACGACGGCCGTCTCGTTCCGCTGCCGCGACTCGTGAGCCTGAAGAATGAGTCGATCGAGGTCATCCGTGGTTTCTCGCCCCGAGCGTGCGTCGGTCGATCCTGGGGCGGCACCGCGAAAGGAACCGTCGCTCATCTGCGTCCGCCGACGGAGAGCGTCCAGCAGGCCGACGAGTTGGCACGTCCCGCCTGGGTGGTCTTCCCACGCTTCGAGCCCTGCAGTCCCACGCGATCCCGTCGCTGTCCCAAGGGCACGGCCTTCATGGAACTGGCCCGCCACGCGGTCAACTACAGCCTCCTGGGCCAACGAGGCTTCGAGACCATGAGCCGGCTGGTCGACGGTTGCGACTGCTACGAATTCCGCTACAGCGATCTCCACGAGGCCGTGGCCCGATTCGACGCGTTGCCACTTCCCGCGAATCCCCACATCGGCCAGGCGGTCCTATGACTCACGACGACGTGCTCTGGACTGCCCTCAGCGATCCTTCGGCCACGGCCAGCTATGACGCGGAAGCGTGGGACACCCTCGTACGTCAGGCCCGGGGCGCCAAGGTCCTCAGCCGACTGGCCATGCTCCTCGACGAGCAAAAGCGACTCGACCAGGTTTTCCCCAGGGCGTGTGAACACCTGCTTGCCGCCCGGGCGATCGCCGACAAGCATCAGAGTGCCTTGCATTGGGAGATCACCTGTCTGCACAAGGTTCTCCGAAACCTGGATACTCCGGTCGTCCTGCTCAAAGGCGCAGCCTACTTGGCTGCCGACCTCCCACCAGCACAAGGACGGCTGTATGGAGACGTTGACCTGATGGTCCCCAAGGCCGCGTTGTCGCACGTCGAACAGCATCTGCTGACGCACGGATGGGAACCCATGGTCGTCCACCCGTATGACCAGCGCTACTATCGCCGCTGGATGCACGAGTTGCCGCCGCTGGTGCACACCACGCGTCGGACCGTACTGGATCTGCACCACACGATCTTGCCAGAAACCGGGCGTGTGCATCCTGCCCCCGAGAAGCTTTTTGCCGCCGCAAAGCCGCTCAAGGAGCGTCCGTTCCACGTATTGGCCCCCGCCGATATGGTCCTGCACAGCGCGGCCCACCTCTTCCAAGACGGGGATCTGGGCGGAGGAATCCGCGATCTGACCGATTTGGACGATCTTCTGCGGCATTTCGGCCAGCGGGCCGGATTCTGGGAGCAGCTCGTTCCCCGCGCCGTGGAACTGGATCTGGCACGACCGCTGTTCTATGCCCTGCGGTTCACCCAGCGACTGCTCAAGACACCCATTCCCGAACCAGTGCTCGCGGCGGCTTCGACCACCGGACCGTCCTGGCCAATCCGCAAGGCGATGGATGCCCTGATGACCCGCGCACTGAAGCCTGGCATCCCCGGCCGGGTCTCAGCCGCCACCGCGACCGCACGCTGGCTGCTCTACGTCCGGTCCCACTGGCTGCGCATGCCGCCGGGCCTGCTGGCCGCCCATCTGACTCGCAAAGCCCTCCGCCGTTGGTACGAGAAGGATCCCTCGAAACCGGCCGGGTAGTGACTGGCTCACCGAGTCCACCGTTTAGCCGCGGCACTTGTGCCCGCGTTACGACGTCTGTCTCACAATCCGCGAGGAACTCGATAACGAAGTCCAAGACCGCTACGCACGAGGCCGCTCCAACAACAGTTCCAGATAGCTCCGCCGCTCGCTGCCAGCCAGGCCCAGTTCAGCGGCCAAGGAGCCAATGCAGGCCTTGGCCGCCTCCAGATCCTCGGCCGAGGTGATCAGCTCCAGTTCTACGAAGGAGCCCACCCAGTCGACCTCGTCCAGCGAAGCTTCGACCTCACGTCCCTGCCAAGAGATGTGGGCCTTGCGGCGATTCTTCCGCACCTGGGCGACCGACGTAAAGCCGAGGGCTTCCAGCAACCCCTCCCATGCGTCACCGGTCTCTCGTCCGGGCGGAAGCGGCAGATCGATCTCGTGGCGTGTCTTGGTGGTCGCATCGATCTTCGGCCCTTTGTAGGTGATCGAGTTGACCTCCCCAACCCGGCGAATCCGCAGGGCTTCGTCGGTCAAGGC
This sequence comes from Thermoguttaceae bacterium, assembly GCA_039680305.1. GTDB lineage: Bacteria > Planctomycetota > Planctomycetia > Pirellulales > Thermoguttaceae > JBDKTH01. Next base: position 8,287 of record JBDKTH010001014.1, read on the forward strand.
GAAGTCACGTGCCGGGTGGCGGTAATAGCGGTCGACCTCGCGACGGGGTTCGGCAATCGTCACGCCCATCGCGGCCAGGCGGGCCTCGATCGCTCGCATGTCGGCCACGGGAAACTTCTGTTCGACTTCGTAGTTCATCGTTCTTCTCGCTTTTCTGGCCCGCCGGCACGGCCAATGGCCGACGTGCCGTAGCGGGCGCGAATCTGGTCGGTAACCGCATCCAAGCGGCTCTGACGGCGCTCGTCCTGCTCGTCAAACAAATGCAGCTGCTTCTGGCCGGAGCGGTCAAAACCGCTGACGCCCATCCCCAGGAGCCGCACAGGCAGATGCCCCGCCGGCAGTCGCGTGTTGAATAACTCGACGGCGGCCTGCCACAGCTGGCTGGTGATATCGGTCGGTTCGGAAAGCGTCTGGCTGCGGGTAATCGTGCGAAAATCGGCGAAGCGGACCTTCAGGTGCACCGAGCGCCCTCGCAGCTTGTGCCGTCGCACGCGCTGGGCCACTTGCTCGGTCAGCTCCAGAAGCCATGCCCGAAGGATCTCCAGGTCGTCGACGTCCGCCGCGAACGTAGTCTCGTGGGAGATCGACTTGGCCTCCTGGTCGGGAATCACGGGCCGGTCGTCGACTCCGTGGGCCAACTGCGACAAGTGCTCGCCCGAGCTTCCAAAATAGTCGCGCAGGAGTTCGACCGGCATGCGACGCAACTGGCCAATGGTGCGGATCCCCCGTTTGTCGAGATTCCGGTTCGAGACTTCCCCTACCCCCCAGAGCCGGCCCACGGGAAGCGGGTCGAGAAACTCCTGAACGCGATCGGGGGCGACCACGACAAAACCGTCCGGTTTGCCCAGGTCACTGGCCACTTTAGCCAGAAACTTGTTCGGCGCGACGCCCACGGAGGCCACCAGATGCAACTCGTTGCGGATCTCTTGCTTGATCCGTCGCCCGATCGCCTCGGTCGGCCCAAACAGGCCCTCGCTCCCGGTCACATCCAAGAACGCCTCATCCAGCGACAGCGGCTCGACCAGCGGCGTGTAGCGATCGAAAATGCGGTGGATCTGGGCGGAGACTTGCGCGTAATAGCCGATGCGTGGCGGGAGGAACACGGCATGCGGACACTTGCGCCGAGCCATCGTCGCCGCCATCGCGCTATGGACGCCAAACTTTCGTGCCTCGTAGTTGGCCGCCGAGACTACCCCCCGCCGCTGCGGGTCACCGCCGACGATCACCGGCCGACCGACCAGCTCGGGCCGGTCGCGCTGCTCGACCGAGGCGTAAAAGGCGTCCATGTCGACGTGAAGGATCATCGGGCGTGAGACTCTTGAGCTAGCCAGAGGCGATACATCTATCCATAATAGTGTACTGACCGATTCCTGCCAGCCCGGAGAGTGCCCCGATGCGTTCCCCCGATCAATCCGTCCCAACGCCAGAACGGCCGCCGCAATCCGGGCGATGGCCGAGCGCGGTCTTCTCGCTGGTCGCCATCTTGGCGTTGCTGACGCTGGCCGGGTGGCTCCTCTGGTCCCAGGCACCCAGGATGAGGGAGCAGAATCCTCGCGATCATCGGGCGGTCGGCAAGAAGCTGCCGGCCCTGGAGTTGCAGCCCCTGACGGGCGCGGATAAGCCGGTCACGCTCGACGACCTCAAGGGGCGAGTCGCCTTGATCGACTTCTGGGGGACCTGGTGCGGCCCCTGCAAAATGGAAATGCCGCATCTGGTCCGCGTCGCCAAGACCTTTGCCACGAAACCGGATTTCCAGTTCCTGGCCGTCTCCTGCGGTCAAGGACCCCAAGAAGACCTGGATGAGCTGCGTGCCGAAACCGAGGTCTATCTCGAACGGGCCAAGCTGAACATCCCCGCTTACGCCGATCTGCAGATGGTGACCCGCAACGCGTTCGACTCCGTGGGCCAGTTTCAAGGCTATCCGACCACGTTTCTCCTGGATCGGCAAGGCGTGATTCGCTACGTCTGGCTTGGCGCTCAACCGGGGATCGAGGAGCAACTCCAGGCGATCATCCCCGAGTTGCTCAAGGAGAAGTGAGGGGCGGCTTCTGCTCCCTTCCTTCATTCGGCGCCGCGCCACCGGTCATACTCGGCCCAGTAGCGGGCGAGCGCCGTGCCGGTGAACATGCAGCCAAACGTATACAGGGCGCAGGGGATGGCGGTGGCGGCTTCCAAGGGGAAGAGTTCAAAGGCCAAGGCCGTGCCCAGGCCTGCGTTTTGCATCCCGACTTCCAGCGTCACGGCCCGGCGCATCGGCGAGGGCATGCCAGCGCTCATCCCACCCAAGTAACCGGCCAGATAGCCGCCAACGTTGATCGTGCTCAACGCCAGGATCACCCGTGCGTCCAAGCGTACAAGATACTCGCGGTTCGTCGCCACGACCGTGGCAATGATCCAGAGGATCACCAGGTTGGCAACGATCGCTCCGATCCGGCGAGCCCACGTCTCCCATGTGGTCGACAGTCGCGCCAGACTGTATCCGAGAATGACCGGCAGGACGACAGTCCAGCAGAGGGTGGCGAACGTCTCGAGGATGGGGAACTCAACCATCCTTCCCAACGTCAACCATAGGCCCAGCGGCACCACTAACGGGGAGAGCATGGTTGCCGAAGTGGTCAGGCCGACCGAAAAGCTGACGTTTCCCCGTCCGATCATTGTCAGCACGTTCGACGCCATCGCGCCCGGCACACACCCAACGATGATTGTGCCGATCAACAGTGGCCCTTCCAGGCCGAAGAGCCGGCCACAATAGTAGCTCAACAGCGGCATGGCCGTGTATTGGATGATCGTCCCCGCCAAGACCATGGGCCATTGGCGGAAGACCTGGCGGATTTCTTCCTTGGGCAAGAGCGAACCGATGGCCAGCATCGTCAGCGCGATCAGATAACTCAGCCAAGGCTTACTGGCCTTGAACGGATCAGGAATCCCCCCAGGTTGGATCCATCCGCTCCAGGCACTCCAGTAGTAGACCAGCCCACAGATGAGCACCAACCACACCAATAGGAACCGTTCGAGCAACGTCTGAGCTCGGGTCAGGAAGCGATCGCACATGGGACTCAACCGTTGGAGGGCGAAGCGGCGTCAGGCCGGATCTTGGGACGCCGCGCAAAGGAGTGCGCACGAGGAAGTGTACCCTTCTTGCCGCAAGCCGTCAGACTTGCGACGTCGATTCCCCCTCGGCGCGGGATTCGGGCGAGCCGGCATGCCCACCTAATACCTTGTCGCAACGACACTTAGTGTGGTGGAAACTGCACTTCTGCTCAAACCGGGAATCTGGGATACTTTGGGCAACTTTTACCGCTTTTTCCGTCGTGAGGAACGATCATGGCCGCCGACAAGCCGCTTCGCATCTTCTTTTCCGTGGGTGAGCCCAGCGGAGACTTGCATGGAGCGAATCTGATCCGCCAATTGCGTGAGCGCTGCGGACAGATCGAAGCGGTCGGCTACGGCGGTCCGCTGATGCAGGACGCCGGCTGCCAATTGCATGCCGATTTGACCGCCCTGGCGGTGATGTGGTTCCTGCGTGCGATTTTGAATCTGCACAAGTTTTTGGGACTGGTCAAACGAGCGGATCGTTACTTCCGTGAGCATCGTCCCGACGCCGTCGTGCTGATCGACTATCCCGGATTCAATTGGTGGATCGCCCGGCGTGCCAAGGCGCATGGGATTCCGGTGTTCTACTACGTGCCGCCCCAAGTCTGGGCCTGGGCGCGGTGGCGAGTCGAGAAGATGCGACGCCTGACCGACCACGTCCTCTGCGCGTTGCCGTTCGAGGCCACCTGGTTCAAGCAGCATGGCTGCAATGCCACGTTTGTCGGCCACCCGTTCTTCGATGAAGTGCGCCGTCAGCAACTCGACGCCGAGTTCCTCGCGCGGTCCCGTGGACAAGATGGTCCCTTGGTGGCCATCCTGCCTGGCTCGCGCACGCAAGAGGTCGAGCAAAACCTCCGTGAGTTCCTTCGCGCGGCCGCCCTCGTTCGAAAAGCCGTGCCCAATGTGCGGTTCGCCATCGCCTCGTTCAAACCCCACCAGGCCGACATGGCACGACAAGCGGTGGCTGCCAGCGGGTTGTTGGCCGAGATCCATGTCGGTAAGACGCCCGAGTTGATCCACCTGGCGGAATGCTGCATGGCGGTCTCCGGTTCTGTCTCGCTGGAAATCCTCTATCAGACCAAACCCACGGTGATCCTCTACCGCGTCAGCCGACTGGCGTACTTCGTGCAAGGGTTCTTCCGTAAAGTGAGGTACATCACGTTGGTCAATCTCTTGGCTGCCGAGGATCCGTTCAGTGAAGACCTGACCCCCTATGATCCGCATCAGGAAGATGCTGACCGGGTGTTGTTTCCCGAGTATCTCACCTGCGAGGATAAGTCTTCCCAAATTGCCGCGCATGTCATCGAGTGGCTCACGGATGCCGAGGTGCGCCAGCGGCGGGTCGCTGCACTGACCGAGTTGAAGACGCAGGTGGCACACGGCGGCGCATCGCGTCACGCGGCAGAGTACATCCTCAACACACTCGCCGCGAGTCCGGCGTCGGGCTCCCATCCCCATTTCGCGACAGAGCACTTGGCCTTAGGAAGCAACAGCCGGTAGAGATTGTCGGTCCCGGCTCCCCGGGCGTCGCGAGTATGCTACAATTGACGTAACTGCTTTTCTCGCCACGACTTCAACAAAGGAGCCCGCCCCGTGTCCCTGGGCGAACCCTCGCGATCCCCGTACGACCTGAACTTCTCCCTGCTGGGCATTCCGGTCCGCGTCCATCCCATGTTCTGGCTCGTGACCCTGCTGCT
>JBDKTH010000353.1:0-3134 GCA_039680305.1 Thermoguttaceae bacterium
ACGCGAACACCGCTGCTTGTGCCGAGAATGGTTGCAGACGCCCCCGGTTCTAGGTATCCTAGGAGCACTACGCACCCTCCAAGGGTTAGTGTAACGCGACGTCGGAATTCTACTGTCCCTGGAGATACGTGATGAGCCAGGTCCGCCAGAACCGATCAGGGTTCCTGAGAAATCGCATCCTGTCGTGGGAGGCTGCCTTCGGCATGGCGGTCGCGTTCTTCCTCGCAACGGCTGCCGAGGGGGCCAGCACCTGGCAAGCGAGCAGCAATTTCTGGCACACGGCGACGAATTGGGATTCGGGCGTAGTCCCCGGTACATCGACCGATGTCCTATTTGGTCCCAGCACTTACACCACCATCACTTTTGTCGATCCAACAGTTGCCAAGGACCCTCTACAGCTAAACGCCTCGGCACGGAACGTTGATTTCGTCGGCTCAGACTGCCCCGCCTACACGTTCGAGAGGACGGGCATGTTCTCCCTTTCGGGCAACCTGACGGTCAGGAGCGACGTGACAACGACGCAGACATTCAAGTCCAGCACTTCTTTCCGATTGCTTCGCAACGATACCCAGAGGCAGATAATCACGAACAACGGCACAGGGCAGTTGATCATCGAGAGTGGAGTCGTGAGCAACGTAACCCGTGCCATCGCCGTCTTTGATGGCCGCGGTGACATCCAGGTCGGTAAGCTGTTGGCGAGACTTAGCTCGCACAACCTCGACATCGTCAAGCAAGGCACGGGAACGTTGACGATCGTCGGGGCCGAGACCGTTGCCCCCGGCTCAGGATGGATCGGCTATAGCTGCGGCACGACCACGATCCTCGGCGGCACGCTGGCGATCAATAATGAGGCCAATCTCGGCGCCAACCCCAGCACGGCGTCCGATGACGCACTGCTCCTCGACGGCGGCACCCTGAAGGCCACCGCCACTTTCGCGATCGACGACAGTGGGCGCGGCGTCACGGTCGGACCGGCGGGCGGAACTTTCGAGGTTGATTCGAGTAAGACCTTGACCATCGCCAACGTGATCGCCGGCACCGGCGCGCTCTCCAAAAGCGGTTCGGGCACGCTAACCCTGACCGCCGCCAATCTCTACAGCGGAGCCACGCACGTTGAGACTGGCACGCTGGCGCTCAGCGGCAGTGGCTCGATCGCCAACAGCTCCGCGATCTCCGTCGCCGCCGGCGCGACACTGGACATCATCGGTGCCAGTGGCGGCCAATACGCCCTGGCCAGCGGGCAGACGCTTACGGGAGGCGGTAGCGTCCTCGGCAACCTCGTGGTGGCCGACGGAGCGACCATCTCCGCCGGCAACTCGCCAGGAAAGCTCACCATTACCGGAAGCTACGACCAGAACGGGACGATGCTGGTCGACCTTTGGGGAGAAAACCAGGGGACCGCGGCGGGCTACGATTGGATCGACGTCGCTGGCGCAGCCAGCTTGCAGGGGCTGTTGATGCCCGTTTTGGGCAACGGCTTCCTCCCACAGACCGGCGACACGTTCCGTGTGCTCACCGCCGACTCAATCACCATCGATGGCAACCTGCAGATCGCCTCTTCTGCCCCGTCCTTGGCTCCCCCGCAATACTGGAAGTACACGATCGTCGACATCGCCGCCGGTCGGCAAGCCTTGGAGCTGTCGGTTGCGGTTCCCGAGCCGGCAACCCTGTCTCTGCTGCTGATCCTCATGCCCCTCGGGCTGCTCGTCGGTCGCCGCTTGCACATGACTCGCCATCCGATTGGGAACGGGTAGTTGGGTGCGTTGACACGTTCCCGACGTGTCTCGTATCATTCACACTCTCCCCCACTTCGACCATGCGGGGGGGTGTGGCACTCGTTGCTCTTGCGTATCGCTAGAATGCCGATCCTCTTCAAAAACCTGACCGCCGTCGAGTTGCAGGCCGAGCTGGCGCACGTGGGCATGACGCCCCGGCTCTCGCGCCAGATTCAGGTCTCGGCCGTGCGCCGCGGCGTGCTTCCCGAAGCCGTGCCCGGCGTTTCCCCCAAGGTGCTTGAACAGATCCGCCAGTTGACGACGATCCCGCATCTGACCCTGCTCGACAAGGTCGTCTCGCCGCAGGACGGTTTTACCAAGTATCTGTTTCGCGGTGAGGGGCCGGAGCCGTTCGAGGCGGTCCGCATCCCGCTGTTGCACCGGCCCGAGGACTGCAAATACATCGTCTGCGTCAGCTCCCAGGTGGGCTGCGCCATGGGCTGTGCCTTCTGTGCGACGGGGCAGATGGGCTTCCGCCGCAACCTGGCCGCCTGGGAGATCGTCGACCAGGTGCTCAAGATCCAGGCCGATTCTCCGCACCCGGTCCGCGGCGTGGTGTTCATGGGCATGGGCGAGCCGCTGCTCAATTACGATCAGGTGATCCAGTCCGCCCGGGTCCTCTCCGAACCATGTGGCGTGGCCATCGCCGGCAAGGCAATCACGATATCCACGGTCGGCATCGTGCCGGCCATTCGCCGCTTCACCGCCGAGCGGCACACCTATCGGCTGGTCTTCTCGCTCACCTCCGCCGACCCGCTCCAGCGCCGCGAGCTTCTGCCCGTGGAAAAGGCCTATCCCACCGCGGAACTGATGGAGGCGATCCGCGAGTACCACGCGGCTACGGGCCGGCGAGTGATCCTGGCCTGGACGATGATCTCCGGCCTCAACACGCGTGAGGAAGACGCTCAGCGTCTGGCCGACCTGACCCGCGGCCTGCCGATCCAACTCGATCTGATCGACGTAAACGATCCGACCGGCCGCTTCCGGCCGCCCTCCCGTGAGGAGATTCACGCTTTCCGCGACGCCCTGACCGCGAAGCTAGCCCAACCCGTGGCCCGCCGCTACAGCGGCGGCCAAGACATCCACGCCGCCTGCGGCATGCTAGCCGGGCGCCGGGCGTAGGCCGTCGTTCCTCCCAGCTGCGGTTGACGACGTACGCCCTGTTGCCGATACTGGCAAGACCCGTTGGGGGCTTTGGACAATCGGCAGCTCTGTCGGAGGAACGCAACGTGAAGGGCAGGTTCAAGACTCTCCTCATCTGGCTCGGACTGGGGGGGATCTGTCTCGTGGTCGCCGCCATGGTCAAGACGGACAAGCCCAGCCGCGTCGTGCCGTTCACCACATTCCTGAGCGACGTGC
>JBDKTH010000494.1:0-3178 GCA_039680305.1 Thermoguttaceae bacterium
TTGGAGGAACGCCTTCGCACGCCAGGTGGCACCCGTCGCGTGCTCCGGGAGTTGCGCCGTCGAGCGCCCTGCCAGGTCGCCTAACGTCAGGACCGCGAAATCCCCCACTCCTTCACGAAATCCAAGCCCTCCCCCCATGTTTCACAGCGAAAAACCCAACGGCATAGGGCTTGACGGCGTTTTCAAGAAACGCAAAAGGCCGGGCGAATCGCCCGGCCTTTTGCTATTGCAGGCTGATCTTCATCCAAAGAGCCATCGGTGTACATGATCTGTCACGGCCTTGAGTCGCTCATCGCTGACAACTTGGCGGTACACGGCCGACATATCGCCCGATTCCGGAGCCTGGCCCATGATCGCCTTGACAGCCGGAAGGTCACCGCAGCCCTCCGCGATCGTCTGGAAAGTCCGGCGGAGGTCGTAGAATGCTCTGCCCGTTACTTTCGCCTTGGCCGCGACACGTGCGAATTCGGCGGTCACTCGATATCCCTTGTGGTCGCCGATGTAATCTTTCCCACGCCGGCCGATGAACAGCAGCGGGGAGTCCACTTTGCGGTTTGCGAGCACTTCACCGATTGCCGCGACGGTCTCGGACCACAACGGGACGAGACGCAAAATGCCAGTCTTCGTGCGTGGGTAATAGAGCCATGAGATGTTCAGTTTGACAGCATCACAAGGAAGCATGCCGAGATCCGTATTTCCCAAGCCGCCATTAATTCCAAGGAGGACCATCGCCTTCATGTTCGGCGTCGCGTTGTCGATGATCCTCCTGAGTTCGTCAGGAGTGAACATCCGCGGACCATTGGCACCGCGTGCCCTCCGGATTGTCTTCGCTGATGGCTTGGCAAAGCCAGGTCCAAACCGGACAGGTTTCTCCAAAAGCTCCGACTCATAGCCATAGCGGAAGGCCATGCGGACAATCTGGATCTCGTTGGCGAGAGCCACCGGCCCCCATGTCTCTGTCAGTGCCGCCCGTAAACGTTCGAAGTCAATCGGCCGGAGATCAATCACAGCCACCGTCCAGCCGCACTCATCCCCAACGGACTGTGCCGTCGCCTGGTAACGATCAAAGGTTCGCTGGGACAGGTCACCGCTCTTGAGCAGTCGCTCTTTATGAGCCAGAAACAGATCGCACAGTTCATTCACGGTAAGAGCCCCCTTGTGACGGGACGGCTTCCTTCCGGCGAACAGATCATCCCGCTGTTCCAGGTAGAGATCGCGAGCCTCTTCCGGCTTCTCCCACACGCCGAAGTAGTGGAACTTGCCGCGGATCTTCTTGGCCCACTGACCATTGGAATGGGCGAATAGGGGATACTCTGGATAAGGTTTATCCGGTTTGGTAGACTCCATTGCTTGCCCTCCCAAGACATGTCGACGTCATCAGTAGTGTAACTGGTGTCGTAACAGGTGTCGAGCGGCAAGGGCACCACTAACTTGCCAAGTCGCAAGTTATTATAGCGTAAGTATTTGGATGGGTGGCCGAGTGGTCTAAGGCGGCAGTCTTGAAAACTGCTGTAGGCGTGAGTCTACCGGGGGTTCGAATCCCTCCCCATCCGTTTTTAAGTCCTTACGCACCAACAACTTACAATCTTCATTGCCAGTATCACCCGCCTGGCCTTCGTGGTCAGAAGGGGACTCTGAAACCCCTAGATTCCCGTCAGGTGCGCAAACAGAGCGCAAACAAATCTGGGGTTCGGCTGGCCGAGGGGCGGCTTTCCGCCTCGTCTTGGCTCGCTCTGCCGGGACATCATCTGTACCGGTTGCCCTTGCGGCCTCTGCTTGGTTCGTGGGCGTCGGTTGCGGTAGGGAGGCCAGGGCACCCGCCACATTAGCCACAGCCAAGTGGGTGTAGCGGTTCATGGTCAGTTCCATTGTTGAGTGACGGGCTAACTGTTGAGCCACTTTCGGGTGGACGCCAGCCGCCGCTAGATTTGAGATGAACTGGTGCCGCAGGGCGTGGAAGTCAAAAACCCTCCCGGCTTCGTCCTGGTCGGCCAGGAAAGTGGATCTCTCTCGGTCGGCTTGATCCTTGGGCGTTGTCGCTTCGGCAATCCACGCCTTCCGAGCCGCGGCCAAGTCTTCGTGAAGCATCTCGGCCGCCCGGGTGTGCCATGAACCCGGCCACAGCTTCGTTTTCGCTGCCTCCCTCGCGGAGGAGTCTGTATCCAGCAGATCCAGCCGAAAAGGCAGTGACTTGCATTGCTCTTCAGCCTTCCGGGTTCGTTCGGCAAGCCAAGTGGTCAACTGGCTTGCCAACCACTCGGGCAACGGTTGAATGTCCTTCCTCCTCCGCTTCGAATAGCCGGCCGTGACAATCAACGTAGGGGGAGAGCCTTCCAGATCCAGGGAATCGTGCGTCAGGCTGGCCAGTTCGTTCGCCCGCAGGCCAGTATACGCGGCCACGGAGTAGACCATCGCCCGATCGGGGCCGCAGAGCCTCTTGACCGTCTCCCCACTCTTCCTGGCCGTTTCAACCAGCCACCCAAATTCCTCGGCCGACAAGGCCCGGCGTTCGAGCCTCACATCGGTTTCCTCGTTCAACTGAGACAGATGAGCTATCGGATTGCTCGGAATGCGACCGTCCTTCACCAGCCACCGGCAGAAGCCACGCACGGCAGCCAGGTTCCGGTTCATTGTCGCATGGGACCGCCCTTTGTCTCTGAACGATTGCAGCCAGTCGCACACCGGGCCGGCGGCTATGTCGAAGAGCCGATCGAACCGACATGCCTCCATCGCCCGCTCGACGCCTCGAATCACCTGCCCGATATGCTTGGGGCAACCGCCCTTTGATTCCAGGTAGGTTCGATAGTCGGCCAGGTGCCCGTACATCACCTTCTGGCCGTCCTCGATTCGATACTCGACCAGCGGATTCTTTCGGTGCTCCTCAAATGGATCTCCGATGCCAGCCTGCCGCCGCTCCGTCTTCTGGATCAGGGCATTCAGCATCGCCTGGGCGGCCGACTTGTCGGTGCAGAGTGGCTTGCGCTTCAGGTCCTGATTCTCGTCCCGGTAGCGGGCGTACCACTTCTTCGACCGCACCCGCTTCTTTCGGGCGCCGGGCGTTCCCTTCTTCACCCGATGGCCCTCGGCGTCGACGTAATGGGTAATCCAGGGTTTGAAGAGACTGGCCATGTCGATGGTTCCTTACATTCACCGAATCCGTCTTAACACGAACGCGAGA
>JBDKTH010000723.1:0-17085 GCA_039680305.1 Thermoguttaceae bacterium
GTTCCAGTATCGGGAGTACCTGAATTCCCGCGGGTTCGCCAAGACGCCGCACGCCGCGGCCAATCCCCTGGCGGGCCAATGGCACGCTTTCCGCGAGGAGCGTGACGACCGGGCCTGGAAGTGGCTGACCGACGCCATCCGGGCCCATGCCGCCGCCAAGGGTCGCCGCGTGCTCATCAACGGCAACGGCCTGGCACGCTACGTCGATCTCCAGGTCCTGGGCGTGTGGGAGAAATGGCGGACGAAGGATGGCCGCATCGACCTGTCGGAAAGCCAACTGGACCAGTGGGGCTCGACGGTGGCGGCCGGCTGGGGCCTGGCAGGCAGGAAGGTGCCGGTCGTGCTGTTCCACGACTGGGGCTTTGGCGGCTTCCCCTGGATGGAAGTCCCGCCCGAGGATCGGCAGCTCTGGATCCGTGTGCGCGGGGCGGAGATCTACGCGGCCGGCGGGTTCTTCGCCTTCCCGGTCCATGGCCCCTCCGGCAACGACGCCCGACAGGACGGCACGCTCTCTGAGATCGCCCGGCAGAGCCGGTTCTACCATGAGCACCAGGACCTCTACCTGGACGCCGAGTTGTTGGGCTTCGAGCCCCTACAAACGAGCCAATCGGGGCTGAGCCTGGCCCTGTGGAAACGTCGTTCTCCGCCGAGCCTCATCCTCCATGCGATCAACCGGCAGGCTGAAGAGGGAACGCCCAAACGTCGAGGCCCGGTGACCATTACGCTGCCGACCGACCGCCTGCCGAAGAACACTTGCGTCGTCTCTCCTGACTGGGAGGGCAAACGACTCGCACAGGCCCACGTCAGTGGTGGCAAGCTGAGCGTAACTCTGCCCGAACTGGAGGCGTATAGCGTGGCGATCCTTCAGTACGAGCAGTTGCCCGACCTCGTGCTCTCCGGCCGGCGGATCGTCCCGTCCTGGCAGTGGGCGAGGCCTGCCCGAAGTGAGTTCGTCGTCCAGAACGGTGGCCTCGTGCGGGACCAGTGGGCCCTGCCGGGGATGCTCCAGGGGAAACTGCACCAGTATCTCCGCAACCCGCCGACGTTCGTCGTCAACATGCCCAAGGGCGGCTCCCTGCGACTCCATGTCCGCGGCGTGGCGACCCAAGGGGCCAGGCTCCAGTGGCAGGTCGACGGTCGGATCGAAAAGGTGCTCGACTTGCCCGATCGGGACGGCAAGAACGACTCGATGGCTCCTGAGTACGACCAAACCTTCGAGTTCCCGATCCCGCCGGGCCGGCACCGGGTCGCGTTGGACAACGTGGGCGGCGATTGGGCCTGCATCGGCTGGTATGCCTTCACGGGCGAGACGGCCAGTCCGTAACCAACTTGGGCGATGACCCGGAACCGGTGGAACGAGTGGCGGACAACACTCGTATGAGGTTCGACAAACAAGATCGGTAATCAAGCAGCATCACAAGGAGTTCGCCGATGTGGCATCGTGCTCTCGAGGCGGATTGGTGCGTCAGGTTTGCGTTCCTGGCGGCGATGTGCGGCTGGGGACTCGCCTGCTCTGCGTTTGGTCAATCGTATCTCGTGAAGGAGGGACAGACGCGGGGCGAGATCGTCGTCGCCGATCACCCTCCACGCATGGCCCAACTGGCCGCACACGAATTGCAGACCTATCTCGAGAAGATCAGCGGGGCCAGGTTACCGATCAGGACGGATCCGAGCAACGAGGGCCCCGTGCAGATCTACGTGGGCCGCAGTCGCCACACCGATCGGCTCAAGGTCAGCGACGAGGGGCTGGAGCACGGAGCCTTCCGCATGGTGTCGGGGCCGAGTTGGCTGGTCTTGTTGGGCTGCGACCGCGACTTCACGCCTCCCAAGCTCTACAGCTCCGGCCATAGCGACTGGCCCCGATTCTTGCGTGAGTGGGACGCGATGACGGGCGAGAAGTGGGAGCATCCTTACTACCACGTCTTCAAGCAGTACAGCAAGGAACTGGGCATCTGGGACTACGATGAGCGCGGGTCACTCAACGCGGTTTACGAGTTTCTGCGCCAGCTGGGCGTTCGCTGGTACATGCCGGGGGAACTGGGAGAGATCGTGCCCAAACGGCCGACGATCGAGCTCCCGCAGATCGACAAGGTGATCCGGCCCGATTTCGCCTATCGTCAGCTTGGGCCGTACGCGCCTGTGTTCTACGGAGACTCGAAGCAGGCGATTCTCTGGCGTCTGCGTCTGGGTCTCGCCCCCGGCCAGGAACTGGTCGGCCTCGGATACATTGGCCACGGGACAGAACTCGTGCACCATCGCGATGAAGTCAAAAAGGCGCACCCGGAGTACTATGCCCTGTATGGCGGCAAGCGAGATACGGGGACTAGTCCGTGGAACCCCGGTGGCCGGCCTTGTCTCTCCTCCCCGGGACTATTCGAGTCGAATGTCAAGTTCGCCCGCGCCGTGTTCGACATCAGCAACCCGCCGATGATCTCGGTCATGCCAGCCGACGGCTACGTCAGCCTGTGTCAGTGCGAATTGTGCAAGGGGAAGGGCACTCCGGAACGGGGCTATCAGGGCCAGCTTTCGGACTATGTCTGGGACTACGTAGACCGCGTCGCCCGGGAACTCTACAAAACCCACCCGGACAAGAAAGTCATCGGCCTGGCCTACGGTGCGTACCTCCTGCCGCCGGAGAGGATCGCCAAGCTCAGCCCCAACGTGGCCGTCGGCATCTGTCAGAGTCGCAGCGGGTTCTCCAATCCCGAGACATGGCAGCAGCAGGTGCAACTTCGGCAAGCGTGGCTCAAGAAGCTCACCTCGGGGGACCTCTACATCTACGACTATTACCTGCACAGCCGTCCTGGCAAGACGCTTGAGGGCATCCCGGTCTTCTTCCCCCACGCCATTGCTCGCGACCTGCACTGGTTGAAAGGGATCTCGAAAGGGGAATTCATCGAGCTGTCGCGCACGGAGTGGAAGAAAGGCGTGCCGCAGGGCGTGCATGCGCCCGCCTTCAATCATCTGAATGTCTATGTGACCGCCCGCCTGTATTGGGACGCCGATCAGGACGTGGAGGCGATGCTCGAAGAATACTACGCCAACTACTACGGGCCGGCCCGCCAGGAGATGAAGGGCTTTGTCGAGTATGCCGAAGCCAATTGGCCGCGCATGACCAAAGAGGTGGCGACGATCGACAAGGCCTTGGAACTGCTGGCCGCGGCCCGGAAGGTTGCCGGCGATACCGTCTACGGCAAGCGCATCGAGCTGGTGGCCGACTATGTGCACCCACTCCATCAGCTGCGTGCGAGGCTGGCGAAGGGCCGGGAAAACGTTCCCCAGGCGTTGGCGTTCGAGCGGAACAAGGCCGACCTCAAGCTGGACGGCCGGCTGGACGACAAGTTCTGGGAGGGGCTGCGTGTCTATTCGTTGAGCGAAGTGGAGACGGGGCGCGTGCCCGCATTCCCGACCACGTTTCGCGCCGGTTGGGCTGGCGATGCGATCTACCTGGGAATCCGTTGCGAAGAACGCGACACCCGGCGGCTCCATGCGACGGCCCGCAAGGAGGATGACACCAGCATTTGGGAGGGAGACGCCGTCGAGTTGCTCCTCGAAACCCAGGTCCACAGCTACTACCAGATCGCCATCAACCCGGCCGGCGCGGTAGTCGACGCGGACCGCAAGGAGCGAATCGACACCCTCTGGAATTCGCACGCCGAGGCGGCGGTCTACGTCGGCGAGGGCTTCTGGAGCCTCGAAGTGCGTCTGCCCGCGGCGGGCGAACTGGCGCAGGAGGTCGATCCACGCAATGGTCTGGCCGGACGAAGGCCGAGCGAGACCTATCCGTGGCACTTCAACCTCTGCCGTCAACGCGTTCGGGGCAAGGATACCCAGCGATCGGCCTTTTCCCCCACGGGCACGCCCGGTTTTCACGACGTGATGAAGTTTGCGGAGCTGATCGTGAAGTAGCCATACGCCTGGATATCGTATCCGTACGAACCTGTTCCCATCGAGGTTGTCATGCTCAAGCCGATCCTTGGACTCCTGATCGTTCTGTTCTCAAGCGTCAGCGTGCTGGCCGATTATGTGGCCGAGCGGAAAGTGGCGACGGAACTGGTGCGTGCCGGGAAGCAGGAAGAGGCGACCGCCGCCTTTCGCAGGATGGCGGGAACCGCGAAGAGCGACTTCCAAAAATCGGATGCCCTGGAGCAAGCAGTCCTCTGCCTGATTGGCCTGAAGCGGTACGATCAGGCGATGGAAACGGCCCAACAGATTCCCCTCGCCCCCGAGTCGAAGACCTGTCAGATGCGAGTCCTGGCGGCTACTCGCAAGTGGCAGGAGCTGGCGAACCGGTTCGAGCACGAAGCGATCGACACCTGGCCGGAGGGGGTGGACGCCGAGGCGTTCTTTCTGCGAGGCCAGGCTCACTACGTGGTGAAAAACGCCGAGAAGGCCGAGGCCGACCTGAAGAAGGCGGCCGAATATCTCACGGAAGACAACAACAAGGGATTGGCCCTGAACGCGCTGGGAGATACCTACCAGCATCTCTTGAACGACGAAGCCCGGGCCATCGAAGCGTATCGCAGGGTTTACCAGACCCGGAACATCGCCAAACAGACCCAGGCGGCAATCTCCATCGCCAGTATTCTGAGGCGACAGAACCGACTCGACGACGCGATTGAGGAATTGCAGAAGATCGAGCTGGACAAGCTCACATGGGACTACTGGCGTGGAGCCATGCTGCACGCTCTGGGCGTGACACTGGCCCAACAAGGAAAGAAGACTGAGGCGACATCGAGGTTCAAGGAGGCTCTGCAGCTCCCAGGGATCTCCCCGGGCCAGAAAGAGGCATGTCTCAAGGAGGTCAAAAAGCTCGAAGGCGATATCAAGTAAGGTAGGGCGGATCGCACGGCGTCCGAGGTTTGCCCGGACGACCAGGGCGAGCCGCCCCTGCTTATCCCCTACGACTCACTTCCCGCTCCCGACGGCGATCATGTCGATCGTCATGGTGCGTCCCTCCATGCCGACGGCGTGCACCATCAACTTGGAGGCCGCTGGGGGGAGATCTGGATCGAACACGGTTGGGCGCGTCCGGTCGACCCAGCGGGCGGCGTCGTCGTCGCACACGTAGTACGTGGCCTTGGCCAGGTGGCGCATGTCGCTGCCGGTCTTCTCGAGGATTTCCTTCAACTGCGAGAAAACGTATTTCGCCTGAAGCTCGCCGCGGCTGGGCTTCTGCGCGTACTGACCGGAGATGTAGATCTGCCGGTCGGTGCGCACCAGGGCCACCTTGCTAAACGTGTTCGACGGCCGGAACTCGGGCGGGGTGTAGTATACGAGGTCCTTTCCCGCTTTGTCCGACGGCGGCAACTGGGCGATCATTTCGATCTCGATCGGCACCGAGGCAAGCCATTCCACGAAAACCACCGGCGGAGTCGTCTGGCCCGGGAAGAACTTTTGCACTTCGCGGAGAACCTCCGGGGCTGAAGTGACCGGCTGCAAGAAGATCTTCACCTGCACGACCTGTTTGGGCGAGAGCTTCAGGTGTTCGAGCGTCTTCATCAGCTTTGACATCGAACGGACGGTAGCCGATTCGGTCAGGGAGCCGCCATCCGGCTGGCCGGACAGATAGGTCACACCACCGGCCGGCAACACGGCCGCGTCGGCGCAGGTCTTGTCGCCGGCCACGGCCTCGCATCGCTTCAGCGTCACGGTCTTGTCACCGTTAGCGCCGGCGGCGACCGCGTCGAGAGCGACCAGTGCCCCGCGATGCGGCAGCGGGGTCAGGACCGAAGTGATCGCCGGACGCACCGAGGGGCCCAACCGCTTGCTCAGCAGTTGGCGGACGCGGGTGACGGTCGTCGGCGACAGTGCATAGACGTTGAGCCGGACCAGCTTGTCCAGGCCCGAGCCGCTGTCTTTCAACACGGCCTCCAGATTAGCGAGCACCTGCTCGATCTGCTTGTCGGCCGACCACTCGCCGACTAGTTTTCCTGCCGCATCCAGGGGCAGCAACTGTCGGGTATGGACCAACGGAAAGCCCTGGACGATCACGGCCTGCGACATGCCTTCCGGAGCATCCAGAGGAACATATTCGATCGACGGTTGGGCGGCCTTGCCAGCCGCCGGTTTCGTGGATTCCTCAGCAGCCGGACAATCGGCCAGCCCGAGGACACAGGCCGCCAGGACGGCGGCGGTAAACGATCGCCATGTCATGGGTATACTCTCTAGACTTCGGTCGGTAGTTCGTACGGTTTACGCTTCGGCGTGTCGAGATGCTGGTTGGCCTCGTCGTCGCCCGGAAAGACCTCCTTCTCCGGGTCCCATTTCAAGCGGCGGCCCAACCGCCGGGCGATGTTGCCCAGGTGGCAGAGGGTGGCGACGCTGTGGCCGGCCTCGACGGGCATGATCGGGTCTTTGCCCGACTCGACGCAGGCGAAGAAATTCTCCATGTGGTTGTTGCTCTCGTAGACGCGTTTTGCGTCCGCCGGGAGCGGATCTTCGTCCAGGCCCACGGGATCGCACTCGTATCCTTCGCGGAAGATCGTGATCCGGCCCTTGTCGCCGATGAACGTGGCCCCGCCACCCAGCTTCGGGTCGACGGAGCTGAGCGAGAGCACCACGCCATTGGCATACTTGTAGTGGATGATCGTCTGCGAGCAGGCCGCATCGCCGCGATCGCGAGTCTCAGGCGTGTTGTAGACCACCGTGGGGAGCTTCTCCTCGGGGGTCACCCAGACCTCGACCGGGCCGCTGTGGTCCATGTCGAGAGCCCAATGGACCATGCTCAGGCCATGGCAGCCCCAATTGGGCAGTTCGCCGCCCGAATACGGCCGGAACGACATCCACCCCGGGCCGACGGCGTACTTCTCCGCCGGCGTCGTGTAGTAGGGCTCCTCGCGTGCGTAAGGGATGCGCGAGAGGTAGAGGTCGGTGTGGTAGGGGACCACTTCGTTCGGCCCGCACCAGGCGTCCCAATCGAGCCCGGCCGGAATGGGCTGCCCGGCGAAATTGCACTCGTACGCGCTGGGATAGTTGTAGCCGATGATCGACTGGATCTTGCCGATCCGGCCGTTGCGGATCAATTCCACGGCTTTGCGTGTGGCGGGGTGCGATCGCTGCTGCTCGCCCGTCTGAAAGATCCGCTTGTACTTGCGGACCGCCTCGATCATCTTGCGCCCTTCGCGGATCGCGTGGCTCAAGGGCTGCTCGCCATACATGTGCTTGCCGGCCTGGCAGGCATGGATGCAGGGCAGATAATGCCAGTGTTCGGGCGTGGCATAGATCACCACGTCGACGTCTTTGCGGTCCAGAAGCGCACGATAGTCCTGGAAGGCCTTGGCACGGTAGTTGCGAGCCCACTGTTCGGCACGGGAGATGTTGAAGTCGGCACAGGCCACGATGCGGGCATGGGCCGGCGGCGCGCCCTGACCTCCTTTGCCAATGACCAACTGCCCGTTGCGCCGGCCGCAACCGATGATCCCCACGGTGATCTGACGATTGGGGTTCCGAGTGGATATGCTCGCCGGAACCGCAACTGGTCCGGCCGACGGCGTCGTCGGGCCGGGGCACCCCGTCAGCGACATCGCCGCCACCCCTAACGCTTGGCCGAGAAGCCGGCGTCGCGAAATCTTTTCGTTGGCTGACATGCAACTCTCCTGGTTCTACGCCGTGTGCAAGGCCATGTAGACCTTGCGGATCGCTTGAATGATGTCCTTCAGGTCGTCGTCGGTATAGCTGGGGTCCATGACCACGCCGCCCATGCGGCCGATGATGTCGATGGTGCGTGGGCAGCACTCGGCTCCGTAGCGGATCGCCTTGCCCTGCGGCGTATTGAAGCTGGGCCAGTCGGGGTGGACGGTCGTCTTCTTTTCGATCCGCGGGTCGATCGGCAGGATCACCGAGCCGCCCGGCCCCGAGGCCGAGATTCCTTCCGCTCGAAGCGCCCGCACGAACTTGTCGCGGCGCTCCCGGGTGCCGTGGTCGAGGAATATGGTGGCGCCCAGGTCCCCTTCCGGATCGGGCAACTTCCGCATGCGGAGCCCCGGCAGGTCGGCGATGCCCTCGCGGACCTTGCGGGCATTGGCGCGAAGTCGCGAACAGATTGTCTCCAGTTTCTGGACCTGTCCCTTGAGGACCGCGCCGGTGAACTCGTTCATGCGGAAGTTGCAGGCGGCGAAGCCGGCCAGAACCCCGCCCTTGAGGCTCTCCTGATAGGGCGAGCGAATCGCGCTGACGTCGTGGAAGCGAATGGCTCGCTCGAAAAGCGTCGGATCGCTGGTGACCACCGCACCACCCTCGCCCGCGGTGATCGTCTTGCTGAGTTGGAAGCTGTTGATGCCGATGTCGCCGATCGTCCCCAGGTATTTTCCGTGGTAGCGTCCTCCGACGCACTGGGAGAAATCCTCCATCACGCGCAGCTTGTGCTTGCGGGCAATGGCCATGATCGCATCCATGTCGGCCACGCCTCCCTGAAGGTTGCTGGGGACGATGGCCTTGGTGCGTGGGGTGATCTTCGCTTCAATATCGTTGGGATCCATGGCCAACGACTCGTCGATTTCGACGAAGACCGGCAGCGCCCCGGAAAGGACGACCGTGTCGTAGTCGGCGTACCAGGTCCAGGCGGGAAGGATCACTTCGTCGCCGGGCCCGATCTCCAGGGCCGCCATGGCAGTGAAGAGGGCCGTCGTCCCCGAGGTCACGCCGAGGGCGTGCTTCGAGCCGAGAAGGCCGGCGTAGGCTTTCTCGAACTGGAGCACCTTGGAGTCCGGCCCCCGCCAGCGGAACGGCGATCGCGACTCGAGGACTTCGAGCAGTTCCTTCTTCTCGACATCGTCGTAGAACTGAGGCCCATAGGGCCGCGAATGGAGCGGCGTCTTCCGCACCGGCGTGCCGCCCTCGAGGGCCAGCTTCTCCCGGCCCTCGGCCCCCGCGGCTGGGCGAGCCCCGTCCGCCCCCATTAGTATCGACGCGGCGCCAGCAGCGCCCACAGTGGCCAGGAACTCACGACGGCTCTTCATCGGATTGCTCCTATGGAGGTTTTGCACGAAAGGAGTCGGGATACGCGCAACGCGAGGCTTTCCTGCGGCGAGGGCCCAAAGGCTATTATCGGTTTCAGGCGTCGCCGGGGTCAACAGGGGAACGGCCGATCACGTGGCCAGTTTCTCGCTGTGGGCGTGGATCTTGCGGATTGCCTCGAGGATCTGATCGATGTCGCTACGGTCGGCCAGCAGCATCGTCTGGGAAAACGCCACGGTTGTCTCACAGACCTGTTTGTTGCCCTTGAGCTCCTGGAAGCTGTCGCGATAAGCCTTCAGACGCTCGGCGGGGAACAGCCGCTGGAAGCCGCGCGACTGGATCGCCTCGTCGAGCAATCCGTCGTAGTACTGTTCGCCATAGCCTGTGCTGGTGGGAATGCCTTCGGCGCGGAGGGCCGCCATGAACTTGCCGCGGCTCAGGCCATGAAACTGCTCGGCATTGTAGCGGAACGGGTAGAGATGCCAGACGGCGCGGCTGTTTTCCGGCAGGCGTACCGGTTCGACACCGGGAATCTGCTTCAGCCCGGCCGTCAGATAGTCGGCATTTTCGCGGCGACGCTTGGTCTCGGCCACCAGCTTGTCGAGCTGCTGCGACAACAGGGAGGCCTGCTGGTGCATCATCCGGTAGTTGCTGCCGCGACTGAAACAGCCGCTGCCCTTGTAGGTGCCGAAGGCGCGACCGCAGTTGTGGTACGATTGGCAGCGGTCGAGCAACTCCTCGCGGTTGCCGGTGACGGCCCCGCCTTCCCCGGAGGGAAGGTGTTTCGAGTTCTGAAAACTGAAGCAGCCCAGATCGGCCAACGTGCCGCATTTCTGGCCGTGGTACTCGGCCAGCCATGCCTGACAGGCGTCTTCGATGACGGCCAGGTTGTGCTTCTTGGCGATGGCGTTGATCGGGTCCATGTCGCAAGGCATGCCGTAGATGTGCACCGGAACGATGGCGCGCGTGCGATCCGTGATGCGACTCTCGATGGTAGCGGGGTTTATCGTCAGGGTGGCCGGGTCCGTGTCGGCAAACACCGGCAGGGCCTTGTGCATCAGGATCGTATTGTAGGTGGCGACGAACGTGTAGGGCGAGACGATCACCTCATCGCCGGCGTCGATGCCCATGACGTGCATGGCCGTGAGCAGGGCGGTGGTGCCGCTGGCCGTGGCCACGCACCGTTTGGCGCCAAGCAGTTGGGCATAGGCCGCTTCAAAATCGCCCACTTTGCCGCTGCCGCCGGAGGCACACCACTGCCCGCTGCGATACACCTTGATGATCTCGGGCTCCCAGGACTCGCGCCACTCGGGCCACGAGGGCCAACCGCCCTTGTGCGCCGGCGTGCCCCCGAGCAGGGCCGGCTTGTCGGCCTCAGCGGCGACCACCGTCGGCCCCCCCCGCCCCCCCAACCAGGCGAGCGTGGCAGAAGCCGCTGCTGCGGTTTGAACGAATCCGCGTCGGGTCAGGTTCTTCTTCATCAGATGGGCTCCTCGCGTGGTCGCGGTCACTCCTCGACAGTCGCTCCAATTGGATGTTAGAATACCCGGGGAATTCGGGACGTCCAGGACTGATTTGCGTTAATCTTTTACCGTTTTGCGACGTTCTCCCGGGAGTGTCGACCGTGGAATCGCCATGCCGGATCGCCCTGCTGTTGGACCGCAGCCTGAGCTTCGTCCGCGATGTGCTACGGGGCATCCGCGCCTACGGGGCCAGCCGCCGGCCGCCGTGGATCATCCGTGACGGCCCGCCGCGGTTGAACGTGATCACCCGCGTCCAGGAGTGGAGGCCGCACGGGATCATCGCCGGACTGGTGGTGCCGCGGGTTGCCCACGCCTTGATGCGCACCCGGAAGCCGCTGGTCGACACGGCGTTTGCGCTGCCAAATCTGGACGTCCCCACGGTCGACGTGGACCATGTCGCGGTTGGGCGCATGGCGGCCGAGTACTTCCTGGACCGCCGGTTCGTCCATTTCGGGTTCTTCGGTAGTGGGTCGGTGTGCTATGCCCAGGTTGAGGAACGGGCGTTTCGGGATCGTCTGGCCGAGCAGGGCTACACGGTGTCGTCATGCTACAGCGACTTCCTCCCCGACGCCAAGGCTTCGGTCCTGTGGAAGAAGTCGACCCAGAAGATGGTGCGTTGGCTACGGGAACTACCCAAGCCGGTAGCCATCTTTGCCAATGAGGACACGCCGGCCCGCTACTTGGCCGATCTGTGCGGACAGATCGGACTGGAGATCCCCGATGCCGTGGCGATCCTGGGCGTGGGGAACGATGAACTCGAGTGCCGGTTGAACATGCCCTTGTTGTCGAGCATTGCGGTGCCCTCGCAGCATATCGGCTACGAGGCCGCAGCTTTGCTCGACCGGCTCATGGCCGGCCAGTCGGCCCCGGCCGAGCCCATCCTGCTCCCGCCGCTTCGAGTGGTCACCCGGCATTCGACCGACATCATGGCGGTCGAAGACGAAATCGTTCAGGCCGCGATCCAGCACATCCGCCGGCACGCGAGCGAACCGATGCCGGTCGTCGACGTGGCCGGCGCCCTGGCCGTGGGACGCCGCGATCTGGAACGCCGTTTCCGACGCCTGTTGGATCGCTCCGTGCTCGAAGAGATCCACAGGGTGCGGATCGAACAGGCGGCCATCCTGCTGGCCGACACGCACCTGCCCGTTTCAACCGTGGCCCGGCGAGCGGGCTTCACCAGCTCCCGGCAGTTGGACGGGCTCTTCGCCCGGCTCAAAGGCATGACGCCCACCGCTTTTCGCCGCCGGGCCCAAGCCCACCGCGACGTGGAGCCTCTGGGCTGACCGGACCGGCCATCCCCGAGCCTCCATCGCAGCGTCATCGCGGCTCACACCGCGTAATGGCGGGCCACCTTTTGGATGGCATTGGCGACCCCCAGAATATACTCCTCGGTCATGTATTCGTAGATCGGCACGCGGATCCCCTCCGTGCACATCGACTCCGCGTTGGGGCACTTGTGCTTGGTGAAGTCCATCGTTGTCAGGCCCATCTCCTTGACCGGCCAGCGGCCGGCGAAGAAGCCGTGGTTCTGGAAGACCGGCTCCCCGTAGAGCGGCACCTTGATGTATCCGCCGTTCACCGACGCGCCCTCGGCCAAGAGCGCCTTGACGAACTCCGAACGGCTGCACTTGAACGCTTCGGGCCGCATGCGGAGATAATAGAACCAGTAAACGGCCCGGTCTTCTCGATGGACCTCATGAGGGATGATGCCGGGGGCGTCGGCAATCTTCTCCGTGAGCAGGTTGCCCAACTTCGCCCGCTTCGCGGCGATGCCTTCCAACCGCGTGAGTTGGGCGGCGGCCACCGCGGCCTGGGGCTCGCTCATCCGGTAGTTGGTGGCGAAGCCGTCGAACCCGCCCCACTTGCTCCGGTTGCCCCCCTTGTCGCCATATTTCTGCAACAGGGGGCCAAACCGCTCGTCGTTCGAGGCAACGACGCCGCCGTCGCCGCAGGTGATATGCTTGGAATTCTGGAGCGAGAAGCAGGCGAGGTGTCCCACGGTGCCGATCGGCCGGCCGCGAGACCGCGCCCCCCAGGCCTGCGCACAGTCTTCGATCAGGATCAGGTTGTGGCGGTCGGCCAGGGCCTTTAGCGCGTCCAGATTGCAGGGGTTGCCCGTCAGGTGGACCGCGATGATCGCCTTGGTCTTTGGCGTGATCCGCCGTTGGACATCGGCCGGGTCGAGATTGTGCGTTCCCTTGCCGAGGTCGGCGAAGACGGGCACAGCCTGCTGGTAAATGACGCCGATGATCGTGCCCATATCCGTGACGGGGGACGTGATCACCTCGTCTCCCAGACCGATCCCAGCGGCGGCCACGGCGATGTGCAGCGCGGCCGTACCGGAGGAACAGGTCTGGACGTACTTCACCGGGCAGAACTCCTGGAAGCGTTTGGTGAGCAGTTCGGTCTGTGGTCCTTTCCAGTAGAACAGCGTGTTCTGCTGGATCATCGCCTCGAGCTGGGCGCGTTCCGGCTCGCCCCAGCGGGGCTGTGCGATGGGCGTCGTCTTGACGGACTTCTCACCGCCGTGCAAGGCCAGAGTGGACCCTGGCTGAGAAGCGGGCTTCTCCCCCGCCGCCGCCGCGGCACCCGCCAACATCAGACCGGAGGCGCCGGCAACAAACTGGCGCCGCGACATGGAGTCTCTCCCGCTCATACTCAAACCCTCCTGTCCAAGGTTTCACTCGAAACGCGTTATGCCGACGTTCGCGGCCGAAGGCGACACGGATTCAGCGGTTGGGAGTGCGGCTCGTCGCCACGGCTGCGGTTCGGCCCAATCCGCGTTGGGTCAGGTACTTCGTCATCACGCTGGCTCCTACCATGGGCGCAGTCACGCCCCGACAGTCCCTGCTGATGGATGTTAGAATACCTGGGGAATAGGGGACGTCCAGGACTGCTTTGCGTTAATCTTTTACCATTTTGCGACGTTTCCTCCCTTGCGGCGTTACTCGAGGACAAGAATCAAGGAAGGCAGCAGCCCAAGCCTTGAAACCATCGAGAGGGAGGAGTAGGCGGTCTACTTTGCGAACACGGCCCGCGCCCACGCGGTGCGGTCCCCCGAGTTGCGAGCGGTGCCGTTCCAGACGAGCTGACGCAGGCGAGCCTTGCCGTCGGCGCTGTCGTCCACCGCAAGATCGAACATGATCTCCAGGCCTTCCCGGGGCGTGAAGCCTAGTGCCGCAAACGGCAGCGATGCCTCAAGCGTGTAGCCTTTGCCGTCCACGTCGGGCAGCACGACCATCATGCAGTCGGGCTGGGCCGACGCTCGCACGAAGTGCCACCGGCAGCGATCGTCCGCCCGACCGGCGCTCAACAGGATTTGCCGGTCGGTGAACAACAGCGGCCCAGGCTCTCCCACCTGCTCATAGCCGACAAACAACTCGATCCCATCGCCGCTCCAGATCGCGTCGCCTCGGTGCTCGTTCCGCATCGGCGTGGCGTCGGCCACATGCGCAAGCAAATAGAGATTGGTGTCATCCCAGCAGAGTTTGAAACTCGCCTCCAGGCCGGCCGCCTCGGCGCCCTGCACGAGCCGGCTCGACGGAACAGTTTCCGCCGGCGTGCCGGGCCAATGCACCGCAAGGCCGTCGAGCTTGATCGGCCCAGTCGCCCGTGCAATTTTCGCCACCCGCTTGCCCGTGCCGCCGGACGCGAATCGCGGATCGTCGAACACAAACGCCGGCCGAGAGCCGAAGAACACCTTGTAGATGTCGTAGTTGGTCCTCATCATTTCGGCCAGCATCGTCTTCCACGGCCGGTCGGTGACGGCGATCAGGCCGGTGTTGGCGTTCTCGCCGTTGAACTTCTCGAAGAACCGTCCGGTGAACGATTGATCCACGAGCGTGAACCATTCGATGCCCACCACGTAGCCGAGCGTGGCCGCTTGCTCGACGTAGTTGCGATAGCCCAGTCCACGTTCCACCTGGCTGGAGACGTCCTTGCCGCCGCCGGGCAGGCCGCTGTCCTTGGGCGAATCATAGTAGAACTCACTGAGAATCATCGGGCGACCGCCCGTCCACTTGTAGATGCGATTGAGGAAATCCTTGTCAAGATGGTAGGTGTAATAATTGAACGACACGACGTCGAGGTACTTGCCGCTGATCCGGCACAGCTGCTCGTTGTTGATCGTCCCTGCTTGGAGCCGATTCCCGATGAGCATGTGGTTCTGGTCGTATTTGTGGAACGTCTCGCTTACCAACTGGAAGTAGGTCTCGAGGAACAGCCCCGTGAACTCCTTCACGTCGTCGGCGGCCGCACGCGTCTTGACCGGCAGCCCCCGCTCGGCAACCTCGGTGAAGGAGGTAAACGCGGTCTCCCACGCCCGGTTGAACGCCTCGATCGTTGTGTACTTTTCCTCCAGCATCCGGGCGAGCCGCCTCTTACAGGCGTACTTCCCCTCCAGGGCCGGGATGGCTCGCGGGAGGTCTTCGTAGAGCGGCTCGTTGTTGAGGAAATAACCGATCACGAGCGGATCGTTGGCCCGCGGGGCGATCTTCTGAGCAAAGCTCTCGTCGCAGTGCTTGCGGATATGGGGGTCGAACGGATCGAACGCCCCATGGGCGCCCGGCAGTTCGGGAAAGCCTTCCCAGACGCTCAGCGGCAGCATGGCCGCGTGCGGGAAACTGGTCCGGCGGCGGGCGTCATCGTCTCCGGCACCGAATGCCCCGGCCGAGTTGAAGCCCCATTTGCGCACTCGCTCGATCATCCGGGCGGTGTAATCGGCGGACGTGTAGGGCTGGCCAAACTTGCGGATCGTGTTGACCAGGTGAAACGATACGGCCAGGGGGTTCCAATACTTCTCCGGATGCCACGCTGTCTGAAACTCGCCGGCTCGCGGCGGCAACCATTCATAGATGTGCTCGCGGCCTTCGACGAAGGTGTAGTCGTCGTTCGGGTGGAACCCACAGACACCCAAATGAAAGAACGCGTTCCCCTCGGGATCGACCAGGATCCAGCGGGCGTCTTTCTTCTCGACATGGAAAAAGCCGGTCCGCTTCAGGCCGAGTCGCTGGCGGCTGCCGGGCAGGCCGCCAAAGGCGTCGGTGGCCGGCGGTTTCAGGCCTGCCAGGTATTCTGCTTCGGCTTCGATGTCCCCTTTCAGTTCCTCCTCCGACTTCACCTTGTCGGGAAAACCGGCCTTCACGCACTGGCCGAACTTGTCGACCGCAATCCGCGGCGTCCCAGGTTGCGTGCCGTCGGGCGGGGCCAGCGAGATCTTCACCGTCATGGGGCCACCGCCGGGATTGGGCACGTCGAACCGCCATTGGAAGATCTTCCAGTTCCATTCCCGATTGTCGGTCAGCTGCTGGAAGCTATAGGGCGGTGCCTGGATCGTGAGGCCTGTGCCCTGCGGATCGCGGAGCGTGAGCCGCTCGGCGTTGCCTTGATAGAGGAACGGTTTGGCCGGCTTTTCTGCGGGGAACGGGACCGCTGCCGCATCGCCGATCTTCCACGTGCCGCCGCTGGCATAATGGAAATCGACGAGCATCTCCATCCGCAGGCGCTTCATATCCCCGGGAAGGTTCGAGGGCGTGAGCGTCAACTCGCCGGTTGCAGGCTGCAGCCCGACCGTGATGCTTGCGCCGGCGTCAAAGAGGATCGTGGCGGTCGTGCCGTTGACCCGCCGCTCGATCGGCTTGCGGACCTGATCCCAGCGCTGGCCGACCAGCACGGGGTAATCGAGCGTGAATTGCCCCATGCCGCCCGCGTCGATCGCGACGCCGTCGTTGACCAGACGCATCGAGAGCGACGGCTTTGACGAGGCCACCACGCGTGGAGCCTCCGCCGGCGAGGCGTTCCCGCCCCCGGCTAGAAGAACAACGGTTGTGAGGACAAACAACGAGGATCGCATCCGCATAGGAGGTTTCGCCGGTTGGAGGTTCAGGAGATGAGATTGCATGTTTTCCGGCAGGCATTCCGGTCCAGTCAGTCAGATTACTTTGCCGGACCGCAGGCGTCAAACAGTATTGAGCTTCGGTACGAGAACGGCACACGTCGCCTCAGTTGACTAGCCCCTGCCCGTAGGCTCTACTAGTATCGGATGCTCGTGGCGGTGCCCGCCGTCCCGAGCCCTGAACATTGGATTGCCACACAATTGATCCTGGGAGATTCCTCCATGAGAAAGCACCTGCTATCGGTCTTGACAGGCCTGTTCGTTCTTGTCGTCCTGGCGGGGCCGGCCGCACGACCGGCCAAGGCGATCAAGCAGTTCCGCGACGCGTTCATGGCCAAGTACGTGAAGGCCGACAGTTCGGACGCCAAGGATAAGGCGTTCGCCGACGCCGTGGACAAGGCCAAGTGCAACCTCTGCCACAAGGGTTCCAGCAAGAAAGACCGCAATGCCTACGGCGAGGCGTTGGATAAGCTGCTCGATCGGAAGTCCGACAAGGACGACAAGGACAAGATCACCACGGCCTTGGACAAAGCGGCCGAAATGAAGTGCGACCCCAAGGATCCCAACGCGCCCACCTTCGGGCAATTGCTCTCCGACGGCAAGCTGCCCTGCCCGGAGGAGCTGTAAGAGGCTCTCTTATCGGTCTTGACGAACAAGATCGCTAAGGTAGGATGGCGCCGAACTTGCGAGGCCCGCCAGATCCATGCCAGT
>JBDKTH010001168.1:0-1779 GCA_039680305.1 Thermoguttaceae bacterium
CTTGAACTTGGTGCGGTATTCCTCGCTGCCCTCGTACAAGCCCTCGGCCACGAGCCGTTGGCCGTATTGCTCGACCGTGGGGACGTACTCTGACACCTCGGTCATCGAGACAAACGCATAGACCGACCGCAACGCGGGCCCAAGCGGTCCGGACAACAGACGCTGATGGACGCTGTCGACCACCAGCGGATTGGGATCGAGCACGATCAGGCCGAAATCGGCCTTCTGCCCCACGACGATGAGCGTCTGCAAGCGGGCGGGCTGGGGCGTCTCGGCGGGATCGAACGCCGCCGTGAACCACTCGCAACCATCCGTCAATTCGTTCGGGCTCAAGCTGCGAAGGCGGGGGCGATCAAAGCGGTAGTAGTAATGGCAACAATGCCAGCCAGTGATCGGTTCCAGCGAACTCTCGGCACGTTCGGGTGAAGGCGATTCCATTAATCGGGGTTCCTAGGGCAGCAAGCGGCGGACGGCATCCAACAGCCGGTCCATGGCAAACGGCTTGCGGATATAGTCGTCTACCCCAAGCATCTCCGCATAGGCCTTGTGCCGACTCCCTTCGTTGGCCGTGACCATGATCACCCGCATCGGAATCCGCCGGGTGCGGCGAAGCTTTTCCAACACGAGAAACCCGCTCCGCTTGGGCATCATCATGTCGAGGATCACCAGGTCGGGGTCCTCCCGTTCGGCCATCACCAGCCCCTGGTTGCCGTCCCGGGCGACAATGATCTGGTAGCCATTCGCCTCCAGGGCGATCCGCATCGACTCGACGATCTCGGTGTCGTCGTCCACCAGGAGAATCCGCTTGCCCGTCTTCGTGCCGGCTTCGTTTGTCTTCTCTGTTTCCATCGCGATGCATCCTTCAGCGAGGAGCGGACGAACGAGCGGAACGACCGCCCGACGCCATCGTTCGAATGTCCCAAACCTTTATGCTTAACGGACGGGGGAAGTTCTTACAAGGTTCTTCACCCAAAATAGGGGTGAGCAGCGGGTCGTCGCTTCGTGCTCTTTAGGGGGGAGGGCCTGTCCTGCCTCGCCGCCCCCATCGGGTTCGTTGACTGGCCGCCGCGCCGCCCCCGAGTCCGTCGCAATCGACAGCAACCTCAAAACACGTTCTAACCTTTTTCGTCGATCTTCCCCTGATGCAGCAGGACCGTGCGTTGGGCGTAGCGGGCGGCCGACTCCTGGTGCGTGACCAACAGCACGGTCCCGCCCTGACGTTGGTAATCGGCCAGCAGCTCGAGCACCGCCGCCGAATTGTCGGCATCCAGATTGCCAGTCGGCTCGTCGGCCAGGATGAGCTGAGGCTGGTTGATCATCGCCCGGGCGACGGCCACCCTCTGGCATTCGCCGGTGCTCAACTCGGCAGGGCGATGCTGCCGCCGGTCGGCCAGCCCGAACTGGCAAAGAAGCTCGTCCGCCCGGGCGTCCACCGTAGCGCGTGAGCCGGGCAAGGCCGCCGCCACGACATTCTCCCGGACCGTCAGATACGGGAGCAGGTGGAAGGTCTGAAAGACGAATCCCAGTCGCTCCGCGCGAAACCGCGCCCGGGCGCCCGGCGACGCATTCACCAGATCTTCACCCGCCACGACCACCCGGCCCGACGTAGGCATTCCCAGACTGCCAATGATCGTCAGAAGCGTCTACTTGCCGCAACCGCTCGGCCCACGGACCGCCACGAACTCGCCGGGCGCTACGTCGAGGCTCACGCCGCCCAACGCGGACACCGAGCCGTGGGGCGTCGGATAGAGTTTCGTGACTTCTTCGAGGTGGATCATG
>JBDKTH010000226.1:0-1778 GCA_039680305.1 Thermoguttaceae bacterium
CACGCTGGAAGCAATCGAAACGCCGAGGGAACAACGCCAGGCCGTCGAGCAGACCTGAAGCTTGGGGATTGCTCCCAGTTCCCTCTCCCTCCGGGAGTGGGAACTGGGTGAGGGGAATTGCCATAGATCCACCATTCGCAACTCCCAGCTTTGATTCGACTGATGGTGTCTGGCCAGTGTTGCACCGCACTAGCTATTACGCATTCATCCTTGACGCGGCACCCAATCGTGCCGACACTAAAACCCTATGGGGTAAGTAGCTAGCAATGAATTCTTCCTCTTCTGTCTCACTTCGTTGACCGGGTGCAACTGATGATTCGGGCGTTCGGATGGCTTGCGTTGGCGCTGTGGTCGATCCCTGGGTTTGCCGCCGATTGGCCCCAATGGGGTGGCGACAAGGAACGCGACATGTCGGCCGCCGAGACGCATCTGGCCGCGTCGTTTGTCCCGGGACGCAAGAAAGCCAACGGGGCGGGCATTGATCTGGCGACCACGCAGAACGTGCGCTGGGCGGTCCGGCTGGGCACCGAGACCTATGCCAGCCCGACCGTGGCCAACGGCAAGGTGTTTATCGCCACCAACGACCGGTCGACCAAGGATCCCCGGTACGAGCCGACCGGCGGCGGGCTGTTGATGTGTGTGGACGCCACGAGCGGTCAGCTTCGCTGGCAGCTTCCCGTGCGGCGGTTTACCAACGACGACGCCCAATCGATCCCCAAGGCCCGCAAGTATGTGGTCCGGTATGAACTGGGGATCTGTTCGTCGCCGACGGTCGAAGGCGATCGGGTCTACGTGGTGACCAATCGCGGCGAGGTCTTGTGCCTGGACGTGCGCGGGCTGACCAACGGCAACGATGGCGCGTACCGCAAGGAAGATCGCTACTTGCTTGGCGAGGACCGCCCGCCGGTCAAGCTTCAGTCGTCGGACCCGGACATCATCTGGCGGTTCGACATGCTCCGCGAACTGCCCGTCTTTCCCCACGACGCCAACAGTTGCGCGATCCTGATTCTCGGCGATGTGCTCTATGTGGGAACGGCCAACGGGGTGGCCACGGACAACACGCCGTATCCCGACGCCCCCACGCTGATCGCGCTGGACAAACGCACCGGCCGGCTCATCGGCCGCGACGACGCGAAGATCGGCCGGCGGATATTTCACGGCCAGTGGTCGTCGCCCTCGGCCGGGAAGGTCGGCGACAAGACGTTGGTTTTCTACGGCGGCGGCGACGGGATCTGTTACGCCTTCGAAGCGCTCCCGCAAGTCCCGGCCGAGCCCATGACGCTCAAGTGCGTCTGGTCGTGCGATTGCAACCCGTCGGAGTATCGTTTCCACAACGGCAAGCCGATCGACTATTGGGACGGCGATGTCGAGTGGAACGACGAGTTCAACAAGAACGACGGCCAGTACGTCGGCCCGAGCGAGATCATTGCCACGCCGGCGTTCTCGAACAATCGGGTCTACGTGGCGATCGGTCGGGACCCGATGCATGGACGCGGCAAAGGGGCGCTCACCTGCATCGACGCCACGCGGACCGGCGACATCACCAAGACCGGCAAGCTCTGGACCTACGACGGTCTGGAGCGGTCGCTCTGCACGGTGGCGATCGCCGATGGGCTGGTCTACGTGGCCGATCTCGCCGGGAGCGTGCACTGTGTGGACGCGGAGACCGGCCGCCGCGTGTGGGTCCAGCCGACCAGGCAAGAGACCTGGTGTTCGCTTTTGGTGGCCGACGGCAAAGTCTACCTGGGCACCAAGAAGGCCTTTTGGATCATGGCCGC
>JBDKTH010000217.1:0-2260 GCA_039680305.1 Thermoguttaceae bacterium
GGCCCACCGCGCCACCGCCCAACAACTTGCCCAGTTGGCCGCCTAAACTGCCCTCCCGCCCCCCACCCGCAGGCCGCCCAATTCTTCGCGGCCCGACAAGAAAGGCGGGGTTATTAGTAAAGATCAAGCAAGGTAAGGCTTTACGCCTCCGAGCGTGAGTATAGCAGAACTCATGGTCCAAGTTCTACTCTTTAGTGGGCCAGCGCGAAATTACTGCCTGCCCACGCACCCGCTCCAGTTCTCTCTCCCTCTGGGAGAGGGGTTGGTTGAGGGGCGCTGTCAGTTAAAGGATGGAAGTCAGCTTCACCCTTCGGGAATACGAGTAGCACCGTAGCGCGGTTTCAGGTCTTCACCATCGGCGCGGGGTGTCCGCGAGGGAACGATAGATCTTTTCCGCCTTGGCCAGGTACTCGAGGATTTCTGGAAAACAGGCGGGAGAACCGAGCCACGCGGAGATCTTTTCCGGGCGGGACAAGAGGCGACGGTACTGGTCGATCCACGTCAGGAAGAATTCGATGTCTTCCGGTTTCGGACGCATCGGACCGGCGCCGACTTCGATGTAGATCGGGCTCGTATGCGCGAAGCAGCCGAAGTGAGGGCTGGGGTGGGCGGTGCAGCGGGCGGCCAGCCAGGAGGTGTCGGTCAATTCCACCGAGATCGTCTTCTTGAGCAAATGCCCGCCCGTGCCTTTCTCGACGTGCACCACCTTGCCGCGAGAGACGATCTCCACGCGATCGATGCCCGACTGGGCAAACGCCTCGACGTTGACGGAAACGGCGCCCTTGGTGGGAAGGCGAACGACGTCGCCCGGGAGCTTTTCGTCGACGGTCGCCAGCAGCAGCGGCCCGTTGGTGGCGAAGACCTGCCCCTGGCGGTAGGCGCGGAGCACTTCGTCCCAGGAAAGCCGGGGGAGTCTGGCGTAGGTGCGGCCAAATCCCGGCGGCCGGTGACACGACGGCAGGTTGAGATCGCCGTCGGTGAACCCGCCGGCCGCCAACTTGAAGCCGCAGTTGAGGAAGTGATACCAGGCGTTCAACAGCCACGCGGTGGACGCGTCGCTGCCGGTGGACGATGCTTTCAGGATGTCCCAAATCGGCGCACCTTCCATCGCCACCGCAACGACCATATCCCGCACGACCACTTCGGTCGGGTCATCAATGTGGGCCACCCCTCCTTGTTCGCTCGTATCATAGATGCCGATGGCATTGAGACGCTTCGCTTCCAGAAAAGCGAAGGTGTTCCGGTTCGGCTGCTCGTTCACCCCGAGCCACTCGACGTGGCCCCCGATGTTGTTGTGGCTTCGTCCTTCGAACATATCCTCGCGACCGAGGAAATCCGGCTCCACGACCGGCGCGTTGCGCGTGGTCTCCTTGTAGCTCACGAAACTGAGCGATCCGGCCCGCGCCGCTTCCGTAGCCTCGGCCCAGGTGGGCGACCACGCCGGGAGAATCTGCCCGTGCGTTCGATAGTGGTAGTGGTGCTCGCCGGCGTACCAGCCCAAGGCGTTCATGTCCACAAAGCGTTTGAGCTCGACTTCCGCCGCCGTGGAGGCCCCATCCCGCGCTTTGACGGCGCCTTCGTAGGGCCAGTATTCCGGACCACGGGTCACGGTCAGCCGGTAGTCGCCGGGAGGCACCTTGACGGCGAATTCGCCCTGGACGGCGAAGAACGAGCCATTGCCGTAGAACAGCCGGGAGGGGCCAAAGTGCTTGCCCGCTCGATCCGCGAGCGTGACCACGGCCGAGACCGGGCGTCCCCGTTCGTCGAGGATCTGGCCGCGGATTTCCGCGGTGGCCAGGCGTGCGGCCCGTTGCCGGGTCGTTTCCAGCTGCAGAGAGGCAGTCGAGCGGCTGGCGCAGAACTCCTCGGCGACCTCATCCGACGACAACGCGCGGTTGAAGATGCTGACGTTCCGCATCAGGCCCTCAAAGAACCAGTCGCCGCACGCCGCCACCCGTCCCAGACACAGTTGCACGCGGGGGTAGCAATGCCCTGGCCGATAGCGCACACCGCCGGCCGCAGGCGATTCGCCGAGCGGCTTGCCGTTGGCGAAGAACACCGTCTTCGCCTGAGCCTGGTACGTCACGGCCACGTAGGTCCATTTCCCCACCGCCAGATCGGCGCACTTGACCTCCGCCCGATAAAGTTCCTTGCGCTCGGCATTCAGGATCAACCCGAGCGACTGGCCTCGGAGGTAGAAATTGTAGCCCGAGCTGGCGCTGTCCTGCCGCCCGTTGCTGATGAGCATCCGGTACCCGTC
>JBDKTH010001273.1:0-18213 GCA_039680305.1 Thermoguttaceae bacterium
CTGGTAGCCCAATTCTCCAAGTTATTCCTAGACGGCTCCCGAGGGGCGCGCCCCAAGTGACCGGTGCTCGGGGATTGTCCCTACGGATAGCTCTTAGGCCGGCGCGGCTTGACGGAGGAGGAGGCCGGGCTACGATTCCCCAGAGAACATGGTTCACAACCGGTTCCCCGGGGCGTCTTGGCCGGCGGGGAGGCGGTTCGGAGATAAGGCCCACCTGCCCACCGCGGTTGCCGCGGGATCTGGAGACAGGCTCTGGGCGATCAAGGACTCTGACAATCAGGGTGCGCGACGCGAGAGCGACCGCGTAACCCACGGGGACAGGATGTGCGCTGAAACGACGGGGGTCGGCACCACGGGGTGTCGCGTCATTCCGCGTGGTTCCGATGTCGTGATGGACCTGGCCCGGCGCAAGAGCGCGGGGGTCCGTCTCTTCTAGGCGATCATGGACGTCATCTCCAATTCGTCGCTGCGGCGCTTGCGCTGGAAGCGGATGGCCCTGCTGGTGGCCGTCCACGTGGCGGTCTTCGGACTGACCTTCTGGCTGGCCTTCCAGCTGCGGTTCGACTTCGCCATCCCGGCGGCCGACGCGGCGATCCTCTGGGGCACGCTCCGCTGGGTCGTGGCGGTCAAACTGGTCGTCTTCCTCTGGTTCGGCGGGTTCCAGGGGTGGTGGCGGCACGTGACCTTCGCCGACCTGGTGCTGTTGAGCGAGGCGGCCATCCTCTCGGCCTTGATGGTCGCCGCGGTCGACTACCTGGCCCTGTGGAACTACCAGATCCCCCGGGCCGTGGTGATCCTCGACGGCGGAATCACCGTCCTCGTGCTCGGCGGGCTGCGCTCGTCGTGGCGCTTCGTGCGCGAGCACATCTGGCCGACGCTGGCCTATGAAGGCAAACGCCCGGTGTTGATCGTCGGCGTCGAGTCGCGAAGCGAGGCGCTGGTGCGGCAGTTCCACACCAGTCCCCGGCTGCGGTACCGGGTCGTCGGGTTCCTGGACGACAACCACGCGCGGCACGGCTCGCGCCTGGGCGGTTTTCCGTTTCTGGGGAGCCCGGAACAGGCGGTCGCCATCGCGCGCAAGCACAACGTGCGTCACATCCTGGTGATCTCCCACAGCCTGTCGGGCCGGCGTCTGCGCGAGCTGCTCGGCCAGTGCCGACGATCGGACATCGAGGTGAAGATGATTCCCGCGATGGACGACCTGATCACCAGCCCCAACCGCCTGCGCGTGCGCGAGGTGAACATCAACGACCTCCTGCGCCGGGAGCCGGTGGCGTTGGACTCCGAGGCGATCGGGCGCATGCTCCACGGCCGGCGCGTGATGGTCACCGGGGCGGGCGGAAGCATCGGCTCGGAGATCTGCCGCCAGATCGCCCGGCGCCGCCCGGAATCGCTGATCCTCGTCGAACGCGCGGAAAACAACCTCTTCTACATCGAGCAGGAACTGCGCCGCGCGGGGCTGGAAGTGCCGCTCCATGCGTGCGTGGCCGACGTGAGCGACGCGGAGCGGATGCGCCGGCTGTTTCACTATCACCGGCCGCAGATCATTTTTCACGCCGCCGCGCACAAGCACGTGCCGCTGATGGAAAGCAACCCCGGCGAGGCGATCAAGAACAACATCCTCGGCACCCAGCAGTTGGCCGACATGGCCCACGAGCACGAGGTCGAGCGGTTCGTGCTCATCTCGACCGACAAGGCCGTCCATCCGACGAGCGTGATGGGAGTGTCCAAGCAGATCGCCGAGCGCTACGTGCACGCCTGTTCCGAGACATCGAGGACGAAGTTCGTCGTGGTCCGCTTCGGGAACGTGCTGGCCTCGGCCGGCAGCGTCGTGCCGATCTTCCAGGAGCAGATCCGCCGCGGCGGGCCGATCACGGTGACCCATCCCGAGATGCAACGCTTCTTTATGACGATCCTCGAAGCGTCGCAACTGGTGCTCCAGGCGGCGGCGATGGGCAAGGGCGGCGAGATCTTCGTGCTCGACATGGGCGAGCCGGTCAGGATCCTCGACCTGGCCCGCGACATGATCCGGCTCTCGGGCCTGACGCCCGACGACGTGGAGATCAAGTTCACCGGGCCTCGCCCGGGCGAAAAGCTCTCCGAAGAAGTCTATCTCGACGAGGAACAGACGCTGCCGACGCCCCATCCCAAGCTCCGCGTGGCCTACCATCGCGCGTGCA
Organism: Thermoguttaceae bacterium; assembly: GCA_039680305.1. Taxonomy (GTDB): domain Bacteria; phylum Planctomycetota; class Planctomycetia; order Pirellulales; family Thermoguttaceae; genus JBDKTH01. The sequence continues at coordinate 2,181 of JBDKTH010001273.1, forward strand.
CGCTGGAGGATGTGCGCCAGGCGATCGTCGAGCTAGCCCCGCTAGTGGATGAGTCGCCGGAGGTGATCCGGCGGAAGCTGCGCGAGGTGGCCCCAGAATATACGGTCTCGGTGATCGTCCCCACGCGGGAGGACGGGACGCCGTCGACGAAACACAAAGCGGTGGCTGGCCGATGAGCATTTCCGACAAAACGGTCCCTGCGGAACGTCCCCTGGCCGCGGTCGAAGACGACCGGGCCTCGGCAGACCAGGACACCGCCCTGCCCTCGCCCGGCCGGGGCGTGGTCATTCGGATCGAGCCGACGCACGGCTGGCGCGCCCTGCACCTGGGGGAACTGTGGGAGAACCGAGAGCTGGTCTACTTTCTCACCTGGCGCGACATCAAGGTCCGCTACAAGCAGACCCTGCTGGGCGCGGCCTGGGCGATCATCCAACCGCTGTTCACGATGCTCGTGTTCAGCCTGTTTTTTGGACGGCTGGCCAAGGTGCCGTCGGACAACGTGCCGTACCCGGTGTTCGCGTTCGCGGCCCTGGTGCCGTGGACGTTTTTTGCCAACGCCCTGAACCAGGCGTCCAATAGCCTGGTGCAAAGCGCCGTGCTGTTGAAACGGGTCTACTTCCCGCGCCTGGCGATCCCGCTGGGCAGTGTCTTCTCCGGGGGCGTCGATTTCGCGCTGGCCTTTTTGATGCTGCTGGGAATGATGCTCTTCTACGGGATCGTGCCGACCTGGAACGCCGTCTGGCTGCCGCTGCTGTTTTTGCTGGCGCTGGTCACGTCGCTGGGCGTCGGACTGTGGCTCTCGGCGCTCAACGTGCAGTTTCGCGACGTACGCCACCTGGTGCCGTTCATCGTGCAGTTCTGGCTGTTCGCCACGCCGATCGCGTACCCGAGCAGCCTGTTGGACGAACCGTGGCGCACGGTCTACGGGATCAACCCGATGGTCGGCGTGGTCGAGGGGTTCCGCTGGGCCCTGCTGGGAACCGCGACCGCCCCGGGCCCGAGCATCCTCGTCTCGTCACTGACGGCCGTGGCGCTGCTGGTGAGCGGGGCGTTTTATTTCCGCCGCATGGAAAAGACGTTTGCCGACGTGGTATAAGATGACAGCACCCGCGATTCGCATCCACCGTCTCTCCAAGCTCTACCGGATCGGGGCCAAGCAGCAACGCTATCGGACGCTGCGCGACTACGTGATGGATACGGCTTACGCGTCGCTGCGCAACGTCCGGGCACTGGTGCAGCCGTCGCAGCGACGGGAGAAGAAGCAGGCTAGCGCGATCTGGGCGCTCAAGGATGTGTCGGCCGAAGTGAACCACGGCGAGGTGGTGGGAATCATCGGCTGCAACGGGGCGGGCAAGAGTACGCTGTTGAAAGTCCTCTCGCGCATCACCGAGCCCACGGAAGGTTATGCCGATGTGTATGGGCGCGTCGGGTCGCTGCTGGAAGTGGGCACCGGGTTTCACCACGAGTTGACCGGCCGGGAGAACATCTATCTCAACGGCGCGATCCTGGGGATGAAACGGGCGGAGATCACGCGGAAGTTCGACGAGATCGTCGACTTCGCCGAGGTCGAGCGGTTTATCGACACGCCGGTGAAGCACTATTCGAGCGGGATGTACCTGCGTCTGGCGTTTGCCGTGGCCGCCCATCTGGAGCCGGAGATCCTGCTGGTCGACGAGGTGCTGGCCGTGGGCGACGCCAGTTTCCAGAAGAAGTGCCTGGGCAAAATGGGCGGGGTCGCGCGCGAAGGGCGGACCGTGCTGTTCGTCAGCCACAACAGGGGGGCCGTGCGCACGCTCTGCCAAAAGGGGATCGTCCTGGGCGGTGGTCAGCTGGCCGCGGCCGGCGACATCGAGACGTGCATCGAGGCCTATTACCGGATGATCGGCGCGTTTCAGAACACCGACGACGACGGGCAAGCCGGCCAGCGGAGCGCCGGGACCGTGTTTTCGCCGCTGCGGCTGGTCGGCGGAGAGGTCAACACGATCGCGCAGTCCGAGCCGTTTGCCGTCGCCACGAATCTGTTCATCGACCGCGAGGTGAGCGGGTTTACGCTCGTCTTCTCGCTGCAAGACATGGTGGGGCGGACGATCTGCAAGTTGCAGCAGGAGAGCCCCGCGCTGGGGTTGAAGAAGGTGGCGCCGGGAAAATACCCGATCGCGGTGCAGTTTCCGGCGCTATGGCTCAACCCGGGGTTGTACTCGGTCGACTTCAGTGTCCAGTTCTGGGCCGAATTGTCGGTGGCCCGGTGCAGCTCCGACAAATTTCCCTTGGACGTGGTGGGCAAGAACGGCTCAGCGGATGCGGTGCTGCATCCGGAGGTGGAATGGCTTGTGGAATCGCCGCATGTATCGAGCCCGTGAGCCGAACTGGCCAGAGAGCGATCCGACTCCCCCGGACAAACCGGGCGCGGTCCAAGGGCCGGTCCTGCTGGTCGGCAATTTTCTCTCGGGCTCCGGGCAAAGCCGGGGGACGTGCGAGGATTTGGCGGTGCGGTTGAGCGAGGCGGGCTGGCGCGTGCTGTGCGCTTCGGCGAAGACGACGCGCACGGGACGCCTGTTGGACATCGTCGGCACGATCTGGCGGTGTCGAGACCAGTACGCGGTGGCGAACGTGGATGTGTTCAGCGGCCGGGCGTTTCTGCTGGCCGAGGCGGCGTGCTGGACGTTGCGCGCGGCGGGCAAGCCGTACGTGCTGAGTCTGCACGGCGGGCGCTTGCCGGGGTTTGCCGCCCGGTGGCCGCGGCGCACGCGTCGGCTGTTGCGCGGGGCCGAGGCGGTCACGGCGCCGTCGCGGTACCTGGTCGACGCGATGCAGCGTTACCGGCCCGACGTGCGCCTGTTGCCCAACGCCGTGGAACTCGACGCCTACAGCTTTCGCCCGCGCGAGGCGGCTGAGCCGCGGCTCGTGTGGTTGCGGGCGTTTCACGAGGCGTACAACCCCTCGTTGGCCCCGAAGGTCCTGGCCCTGCTGACGCGTGAGTTTCCCGAGGTCCGGCTGACGATGGTCGGCCCGGACAAAGGGGACGGGAGCCTCGAGGCGATGTGGCAGGTGGCCAAGCAACTGAGGGTGGACGATCGGATCCTGGTGACGGGGGCGGTGGCCAAGGCCGAGGTTCCGGCGTGGATGCAGCAGGGAGACATCTTTCTGAACACGACGCATTTCGACAACACGCCGGTGAGCGTCGTTGAAGCGATGGCCTGCGGCCTGTGCGTGGTGAGCACCAATGTGGGCGGCATGCCATACCTTGTCGAGCACGAGCGCGACGGGCTGCTGGTGCCGACCAACGATCCAGAGGCGATGGCCGCGGCCGTCGCGCGGATCTTGAAGGATCGGGAATTGGCTTGTCGCCTGTCGCGCGAGGGACGACAAAAGGCGGAACGGTACAATTGGCCGGCCGTGTTGGCCGAGTGGGAAGCGATGTTAACGGCCGTCTGCCGAAACGCCTCTCCGGCGAGAAACGTGCCGGGAAACGCCTGGATCTCGAAGCGATGAAGGTCTGCGTCATCTCGAACAAAGAGTGTTGGCAAGACGAGTCGGGCACGTGGCTCTCCTCGGGCGGGTTCCCCTTGCAGATGGAAGGGATCGGCTCGCTGTTTGACGCCATGACGCTGGTCATCGTGCGCCGGCCGCCGTGCGGCGGCGGCATTCCCCTGCCCCGCTCCGCCCGGATCGTTGCCCTGCCCTGGCTTCCCGACGCGACCGCGCGGCGCAGGCTGGTGCTCGTCGGCCGGTTGCCGGGCTATCTGCGCGAGATGGCCCGGGCGATCGGCGAGGCCGACGTGGTCCACACGCCGCTGCCCGGCGACATCCCGTTTCTCGGCATGCTGCTGACGCTCCTGCTGCGCAAGCGGCTGCTGGTGCGCTACTGCGGCTCGTGGGCGGTCACCTCGCAGGCGACGCGCATGACGCGGATCATGCGGGCGTGGATGCGTTGGCACGCGGGCGGACGAAACGTGATGCTGGCCACCGGCGCGGGCCCGGAGCCACCGGCGCCCAGGATGCACTGGATCTTCACCACGGCGATTACCGAGAACGAGGTCGTTGCCGTGCGGCCCGACCTGGACCGGCCCTGCCAGAGCCCGCCGCGGCTGGCCACGGTCGGACGTCTGGCCCAGGTGAAGAACATCCCCTGTCTGATCGAGGCGATTGCACGGCTGCGCGAGCAGGGCGACCTGGGCCCGAAGGTGCCTCGGTTGGCGATCATCGGCGACGGGCCACAACGCGGGGAACTGGAGCAGTTGGTCCACCAGCGGGGCTGCAAGGACTTGATTCGCTTCACGGGCCAGTTGAACCGGGAGGAGTTGGTCAAAGAGCTTCTCCAGACGGATCTCTGCGTGCAGCCGTCGCTGAGCGAGAGCTACTGCAAGGCGCTTTTGGACGCGATGCTCTGCGGCGTGCCGGTGATGGCGACCGACGTGGGCGCGATCCGGCATGTGATTGGCGGCGACGGCCAACGCGGCTGGATCTTGCCGGTGGCCGAGCCGGGGCGACTGGCCGACGATCTGCGCCGGCGGTTGAGCGATCCGTCGGACTGGCCGGCACTGCGGCGACGTTGCCGGGCGTATGTCGAGGCAATGACGGTCGAGGCGTGGTCCGAGCGGATCGGCGAACTGTGTGCCGAGCAATGGAGCTTCACGCTCCGGGAGGCGAAACTCCAGGCATGAGCACGCTGGTCGAACCGTGGCCCGGGCTTCGCACGACCGCGATGCCGCGCGGCGGGCTGTCGCCGGCCGTGCTGTGGGGCACGGCGCTGAGCGGCTTCTCGGTGCTGGCCTGGGGCGCGGGCCTGGTCGTCGGTTTCGAGGTCGCGCTGACGCTCTTGACGTTGGCCGGCTTCGCCGCGGCGGTGGCCGGACTGCGCTGGCCGGTGCTCGGGCTGCTGGGGATCAGCATGCTCTCGACGCTCGACCCGCTGACGCGCAACCTGCTTCTGCTGGGCGGCCTGTTCCGGTTCAACACGCTGAACTACTGGCTGCTGCTGGTGATGCTCCTGGCGTGGCCGCGCCTGGCGCGGCTGAAAGACCCGCAGACGCGGATTCTCCAGATGTTCCTCGCCGTGCTCGGCTTGGGGCTGCTCCATACGCCGAGCTTGCTGTTCGGCTCGCAGCATCTTTTGAACATCCTGATCGTGTTCGGGCTGCTGGTCTATTTTCTGCGGGCGATCGAGAACCGGGAAATATGGTTCTGGTTGGGAGTGCTCAACGGGGTGCTGGCCGGCGTCGGGGGGCTGGTGTTCTATCTCCAGCAGAGCCGGCTGACGTACCTCAATCCGAATACGGTGAACAAGTTCCCCCTGACGGCGCTCGTCTGCATCTGCCTGGCGGCCCACTTTGTCGCGGGACGGTCGCGCCCGCTGGTCGTGTTGGGCGTGCTGGCGGCGGTGAACCTCGTGTGGGTCTTTTTGACCGGCAGCCGCGGGGGCCTGATGATCTCGCTGTTCTGTGCGTTGTTCCTGCTCATGGAGGTGCGAGGATTCTCCCGCCGCTTTGCCGTCACCGCCGTTGCCGGGGTGATGGTGGCCGCCGTGGTCGCGCATTTTGCGACGCTCGAAGAAAAGACGATGCACCGCATGCAAAAACTGTTCAACCCGAACTATTCGCTGGCCGCGCGCACGAGTGGACGATCGGATTTGGCCTTGGCTGGGGTCTACATGTTCCAGGATCATCCGTTTGGCGTCGGCACGGGCGGCTTCGCCGACACGTGGGAGAACCTGGGCCGGCGCGAGGCGTTGTCGGGAAGCTTCTATGGTCAGGAAAAACAGGCCCATTCGGCCTGGACCAAGACGTTGGCGGAAAACGGCCTTCCGGGAATCCTGTTGCTGGTGGCCTATGTGACCTCCTTCACGCTTTCCGCCTGGAACCGGCGCGCGCAGGGGATGCTCAGCTTGGGCGTGCTGGTGACCGGCGTGCTGAGCGTGACGTTTCTCTCCACGGAATTCCAGGGAAAGGGGACCTGGTTGTTGGCGGCGGGCGTCACGGCGCTGCTGCATTATCAACACCGGGGCGGGAGTGAGGGATCATGACGGTGGAGCCGCTCCGCGTGGCCCTGCTAGCCGCCGACCTGCGCAAAGGCGGGGCGGAGAAGCAGTTGGTCTACGTGGCCCGGGCCCTGGTGGAGGCGGGGGTCACGATGCGGGTCTACACGTTGACCCAGGGCGAAGAACATGAGGCCACGTTGCGGGCGCTGGGGTTGGAGCCGATCTGGTTCGGACGGCGCGGCAATCCGCTCTTGCGCTTGGGGACGTTGGCCAGGGCCCTGCGCGAGTTCCGGCCGCATCTGATCCAGTCGATGCACAGCTTTGCCAATTTGTATGCCAGTTTGCTGGGACGATGGTTCCGGGCGGTGAGCGTCGGCGCGTTGCGTTCGAGCGTCGAGCATTCGCGACAGGGGAACGGGGCCTGGACGCCGTGGCTCATCAGGACGCCGACGGCCCTGATCGTCAACTCGGAAGTCGTGCGCGACGACCTGTTGGCGCGGCGGCTGCGCCGGCCCGAAGGGCTTTTCTTGCTGCCGAACGTGATTGAGCTGGCCGACTACGACCAGGAGCAGCCTCGGGCGATGGGAAGCGAAGAGCCGTCGCGTCTGACGGCGATCTTGGTGGGCCGGCTGGTGGGACTCAAACGGGTCGACCGGTTCTTGCGGGCTGTGGGCCTGGCGGCCAGCGAGGAGCCGGCGGTATGCGGAGTGGTGGTGGGCGACGGGCCAGAGCGGGCGAACCTGGAGCAGTTGGCCGGCGAGTTGGGCCTGGGACCGGAGCGGGTCCGGTTCGTGGGCCAACGGCAGGACGTGCCGCGGCTGTTGGGCGAGGCCGACGTGCTGGTCCATTGTTCGGACGACGAGGGGATGCCCAACGTGGTGCTGGAGGCGATGGCCGCGCGCTTGCCCGTCATCACCACGCCGGCCGGCGATGCGAAGTTCCTGGTTCAAGATCAGGTAAACGGTTGCGTCGTGCCGTTCGACGACCCCAAGGCGATGGCCGAGGGGCTGGTGCGCCTGGCCCGGGAGCCTGAGTTGCGACGGACGATGGGGCACGAGGGACGCAAGCGCGTGGAGCGGGAGTACAGCTTTGACCGCCTGGCCGAGCGGCTGTTGGCGATTTACGAGGTCTTGCTCGCGAGGAACTAGCCGATGGGGCTCTATCATATTTACGGCTGTTTGCCGGTCTGGGCCCAGCACGCCGCCGTGACGACGTATGGTCTGTACTGGCACTGGCAACGGTTCGGGCCGGGCTATCAGCGTTATCTCCAGGAATATGCAGAGCGTGATCGGTGGACCGCGGAGGCGTGGCGCGGCTGGCAGGAGGAGCGGTTGAAGGACTTGTTGACGCTGGCCGCGGAGCATGTGCCCTATTATCGGCAGGCCTGGGGCCCGGAGGAGAAGAACGCGGCCCGGGCCGGACGCCTGGAGGGACTGCCGCTGCTGGAGAAGACGCCGGTCCGGTTCGAGGCCGAAACCCTCTTGCGCGAGGACCCGTCGCCGCGGCCCCGCTTCACCTTTCACACCGCGGGAACGACCGGCACTCCGCTCCAGCTTCCCTGGACCGTGGAGGAGTTGCGCCGCTCGATGGCCGTGCGCGAGGTGCGGTCAGCCGGCTGGGCCGGGGTCTCGTTCACGCTCCCTCGGGCGACGTTCGGCGGGCGCATGCCGGTGCTCGACCCGGAGGCCAAGGACTCGTTCTACCGCTTCAATCTCGTGGAGCGCCAGGTCTATCTTTCGCCCTATCACCTGCGTCCCGACACGGCCGCCTCCTATGCCCAGGCGCTCTCGCGTCACCGGGTCCAGTGGATGACGGGCCTGGCGGTCTCCTACTACGTGCTGGCCCGCTTCCTATTGGAACAGAAGCTCGAAGGGCCGCCGATGAAGGCCGTGATCACGACGAGCGAAAAACTGACGCGGAACATGCGTGCGGTGATGGAAGAGGCGTATCGCTGCCGGGTCTACGAGGAGTATGGGACCGTGGAGAGCGTGTTGCTGGCCACGGAATGCGAGCAGGGACGGCTGCACGTCAGTCCCGACGTGGGAGTGGTCGAGATCCTTCGCCCCGACGGGACACCCTGCGAGCCGGGGGAAGTGGGCGAAGTGGTGACGACCTCGCTGCTAAGGACCTGCCAGCCGTTGATCCGCTATCGCCTGGGCGACCTTGCCGCGTGGGATTCGGAGCCCTGCCCTTGCGGGCGCGGCATGCCGGTGATCAAGGAAGTGCTCGGGCGCGTCGAAGACATCGTGATTGGGCCGGACGGGCGGCGCATGGTCCGGTTCCATCTCGTGCTGGGCAACCAGCCGCACGTTCGCGAAGGGCAGATCATCCAGGAGGAGTTGGACCGCATATGTGTCCGGATCGCACCCGCGCCCGGCTACGGCCCGGCCGACACCGAGGACATCATCCAACGCGTGCAGCGGCAACTGGGCCCGAGCGTGAACGTCACGGTGGAATTGGTCGACGCGCTTCCGCGGACCAAGGCGGGCAAGGTCCAGATGGTCATCTCCCACTTGCACAATCGCGGTTGGGCCGAGGCGGAGACGACGGGGGTGGAAGGATGAGGACCTGCGGAGGAATGGGACATTCTATCGGAACTCCCTCTCCCTTTGGGATCGTCATTACACACATGCTAGCAAAGCCTGTCATCGTCGGATTACGTTTCGTGGCCCTTGTTGTGATTGGGGGGAGAATGCTCTCGGCAACTGACCGCGCAGCGGCGACGTTGGGGCCATGGACCGTCGCCGCTGCGCGGCAATGCCGCGCGTTTGGAACGCTTGATTCCGTGGGCTTACGCCCACGGGTACGGCCCTCGACCGCTGCGCGGTCAGTTGACTTTGCTAGCGCGTCGTGTGTGTAAAGTCGAGCCCTTTGGGAGAGGGTCGGGGTGAGGGGAACTGCTAACAGATGAGTCCATGACGATTCCCCTCACCCTAACGCTCTCCCGGCGGGAGAGGGGATTGGAGACAGCGTGTTGAGGCACGATCTTCCGTTAGTCACCGTGATCATGCCCGTGCGGAATGAGGCGGCGTTCATCGACCAGAGTCTGGGGGCGGTGCTGGCGCAGGACTACAGCCCCGAGCGGATGGAGGTGCTCGTGGTCGATGGGCGATCGACGGACGCGACGCGCGAACGGGTCGCCGAACTGGCAAAGCGGCGCCCGGAGGTGGCGTTGAGCGTGATCGACAATCCGCGGGGGATCGTGGCCACGGGGCTCAACGCGGGGCTGGCCCGGGCCCAAGGGGAGATCATTGTTCGCGTGGACGGCCACACGATCATTGCGCCGGATTACGTGCGCCAATCGGTGGCGGCGATCGAGCGGACGAAGGCTGACAATGTGGGCGGGCGCATGGCGGCGGTCGGAGGCGGACGCCTGGGGCAGGCCGTCGCCTTGGCCACCAGTTCCCGCTTCGGCGTGGGCAACGCCCGATTTCATTACTCGGACGAGGAAGAGTGGGTCGACACGGTTTACCTGGGAAGCTGGCCTCGCGGCGTGTTCGAGCGGGTCGGCCTGTTTGACGAGGAGCAGGTGCGCAACCAGGACGACGAGTTCAACTATCGCCTTCGCGCCCGGGGCGGGCGGATCCTGCTGTGCCCGCTGATCAAGTCGCAGTATCACAATCGGGCCACGCTCGGCTCGCTCTGGCGCCAGTATCTCCAGTATGGCTACTGGAAGGTGCGCGTGATGCAGAAGCACTTGCGACAGATGCGCCCGCGGCAGTTCGCCCCGGCCCTGTTTGTGTCGGCCCTCGTCGCATCGCTGCTGGCGGCGCCCTGGAGCATCGCCGGCCGATGGGCGCTCGGCGGACTGCTGGCGACGTATATGGCGGCCAATCTGGCGGCCTCGATCGTGGTGGCGGCCAAGGGCGGATGGCGGACGCTGCCGCTGCTGCCGGTGGTGTTTGCCACGCTCCACGTGGCCTATGGCGTCGGGTTTTTGGGTGGGTTGATCCGGTTCTGGAATCGATGGGGGCGACTCTGATGGGGTTTGAAAAACAAAACCGGCAATCGACCGCGAGGTATTCCAAGGAAGATAGGGAACACGTCGTCCCCATTGGGCTTGTCCCAGTGGAACGTAGGATTGGCGCACTACCAACAACGCGTGTATTCCGTCCGCCCCCGCCGGGCTCGCCCCGGCGGAGCGGAGGATTGGTGTACTACGAACGACGCGTGTATTCGGTCCGCCCCCGCCGGGCTCGCCCCGGCGGAGCGGAGGATTGGTGCACTACCACCGACGCTTATATTCCGCCCGCCCCCGCCGGGCTTGCCCCGGCGGAGCGGAGGATTGGTGTACTACCACCGACGCTTGTATTCCGCCCGCCCCCGCCGGGCTTGCCCCGGCGGAGCGGAGGATTGGTGTACTACCAACAACGCGTGTATTCCGCCCGCCCCCGCCGGGCTCGCCCCGGCGGAGCGGAGGATTGGTGCACTTTCGCGGCTCCCAAGTCAATCCCGCGCCCTACCGGGGCAAGCCCGGCGGGGGCGGGCGGCTTCGTGTTGTATCTCGGGGTAGTTCACCCAATCCCGCGCTCCACCGGGGCAAGCCCGGCGGGGGCGGACCCCGGGCATTCGTAACCTGAGGACCAACAAACCATCGAACAGTTCCCGCAACTCGGCGAAGAAGCGAAGCATGGATAAGAGCATCGGCCCGATGGAAAGCACGGCCGCGAGCCGGCTGATCGAGGCGGAAGGCCAACGGGTTCAGGCGGAGTATCGGCGGCGCGAACGGGAGATTGCCGCCGAGACGTACGCTCCCTGGCAGCCGGTGGAATTCTTCATGCGCACCGGGCGAACACGCACGGCCCTGCGCCTGTTGCACGCAACGGGCGTCTTCCCCCAAGCCGGCGAGCCGTGCCTGGAGATCGGCTACGGTTCGCTCGGCTGGCTGGCGACCCTGCTCGGCTGGGGCCTGCGGGAAAAAGATCTGCATGGCATCGAGATCGATCCGCAGCGGGCGGAACGGGCACGAGAGGCCTTGCCCATGGCCGATCTGCGAGTGGGGAGCGCGGCGACGCTTCCGTGGGCCGACAACTCCTTTCGGCTCGTCGTCGTGTCGCTCGTGTTCACGTCGATCCTCGACGACAGCGTGCGCCGCCTGGTGGCCGACGAAATCAGCCGGGTCGTGGCCCCGGGCGGAGCGATGCTCTGGTACGACTTTGCCGTGAACAACCCCCGGAACCCGGCGGTGCGCAAGGTCGCACGCCACGAACTGGCGGCCCTGTTTCCCACCCTGCGCGGGCCGATTCGCGCGGTGACCCTTGCTCCGCCGCTGGCCCGTCGGGTCGTGCCTTGGAGCTGGCCGCTGGCGACCCTGTTGGAAACGATTCCTTGGTTACGTACCCATCTCTTAGCAGTTCTCAAGAAGCTATGCTGACACGTCGTCCTACGTCGTTTTCCGTTCCGTTCTTCCGTCCATCGATCGGCGAGGCTGAAATCGCCGAGGTGGTCGCCTGCCTGCGCTCGGGTTGGCTGACCAGCGGCCCGCGCACGAAACAATTCGAACAAGCGTTTGCCGATTTCGTCGGAGCACGCCACGCCGTGGCGGTCAGTTCCTGCACGGCAGCGCTCCACCTGGCCGTGGACGCGATGGGACTGCGGCCCGGGCAGGCCGTGCTGATTCCCACGATGACCTTCGCCGCGACGGCCGAAGTGATCCGCTACCAGGGCGCCACGCCAATACTGGTCGATTGCGATCCGGTGACGTTGAACATGGACCTCGACGATGCGGAAGCCAAGCTCGACGCCCTGTTCGCCGGACGCGGGCCGCTTGATCCGCAGTTGGACGTAGTCGGGATCATTCCCGTCCACGTGGGCGGACTGATGATGGAACTGGCGGCCGTGGAGGCATTTGCCGAGCGGCACGGGCTGTGGATCGTCGAGGATGCCGCGCATGCCCTGCCGGCCGCCTATCGGCGCAGTCCGCACGAGCCCTGGCAACGCTGCGGTCAGGGCACGGCCGCCGCGACCTGTTTTTCCTTCTATGCCAATAAGACGATCACCACGGGCGAGGGCGGGATGGTGGTGACCGACGACGACCGGCTGGCTGGACGCATCCGGCAGATGGCCCTGCACGGACTGTCGCAGGATGCCTGGGATCGCTACAACGGCGGCGGACGCTGGGATTACCAGATCGTCGAGGCGGGCTTCAAGTATAACCTGACCGACACGGCCGCCGCGCTGGGCATCCACCAGCTGCGACGCGCCGAGACGATGCGAAGCCAGCGGGAGTCGCTCGCGGCGCAGTACCGCAATGCGCTGGGCAAGGTCGAAGAACTGGCGCTGCCACTTACCCTGCCCAATCGGATCCATTCCTGGCACCTGTTCCCCGTGCGCCTGCGATTGGAGCGGCTGGGGATCGACCGGAACCGATTTGTCGAGAAACTGCGCGAGCGCGGCGTGGGCTTCTCGGTGCACTGGCGTCCGCTGCACCTGCACCCCTACTATCGCGAGACGTTTGGCTGGTGCCCGGAACACTGCCCCGTGGCAACGGCCGTCTGGCAGCAGTTGGTCAGTCTGCCCTTGTATCCGACGATGGACGACGAGGAACAGGATTACGTGATCGAGGTGGTCCAGTCGGTGTGCCGCGAGTTTGCCGGGGAGAGCGTGCCCAGCCTGGCGCGGAGGAAACCGCGGTGAAGGCGCGCGACGGCAACAAGCTCCGAGGGCGGGCGTGGCCGGCGGCCAAGCGGGCCGTGGACGTGCTGGCGGCGAGCGTGGGGCTGGTGCTGTTGAGCCCCGTGTTGGTGGTCACGGCCTGTGCCGTCCGGCTCGATTCGCCCGGGCCGATCCTGTTTCGGCAGCGGCGGATCGGGCGCCATTTCGCGCCGTTCGAGATCTACAAGTTCCGCACGATGGTGGCCGACGCCCCCGAGCGCGGTCGCCCGCTGACCGCCGGCGAAGATCCTCGCATTACCCGGCTGGGCCGGCTCCTGCGCAAGACGAAACTGGACGAGCTGCCGCAGCTGGTCAACGTGCTCCGCGGGGAGATGAGCCTCGTCGGGCCGCGGCCCGAGGTGCCGGAGTATGTGGAACTGTTCCGCGACGAGTATGCGGCGATCCTCCAGGTGCGGCCGGGGATCACCGACCTGGCGTCGCTCGTCTATCGGGACGAAGCGACCCTGTTGGGCCAAAGCGACGATCCCGAGGCCGAGTACGTCAAACGGATCCTGCCCCACAAGCTCGCACTGGCCAAGGAGTATTGCCGCCGCTCGTCGCTGGCGTTGGATATGAAGGTGATTGTGCGGACGCTGGGGAAGGTGGTGTGGTATTGAGCTGATGGGTTTTGACGAACAAGATCCGTAATCAAGTAGGGCGGGGCCGAGCTTGCGAGGCCCGCCACTGAACCGCCCCACATTACTACGGAACACTAATCTTCACTAATCAACACTGATGGAAAGAAGGAGAGTCTTCCGGAGTCTCTGGGAAGCTAATGAAGGTGATTCGACAGGAAGAAGCACGGGTTCCTCTTCGCTGTTTTGACGCTTCGAGGTCGCGGAATCAGAGGCGAGTTCCCGGCCGCGCAGCGGCCAAGGCGAGTAGCGGGGGGCGCAAGCCCCCGGAAATCGGGCAGCTAGCCTTTTCAAAGCCGCGTAGCGGCGACGTGCTCCCAACGTCACCGCTGCGCGGTTTCAGGAGGCGTTTCTGACGATTCCTTCCGGGGGCTTGCGCCCCCGGCTACGTCCCTGAGCCGCTGCGCGGCAGGGTATTCCCCAGATCGCTGCCGGATCTGTTCGTCAAACCCCATCAGAGTTGTCTACCAGGATCGGAACGAACCAATTCTATGTGAACGGCCCGGAGGAGGGCGCTATCCATGTCGCACGAGATGACGCGTTATGAGGCGCGGATGATCACGGCCGTGTCGAAACCGAACGAGCACGATCTGGTGCAGGTTGACGACGTGCTGCAGTTTGTCCGGATCGGTTGGCGGCGGAAATGGCTGATTCTGGCGAGCCTGCTGGTGGCTGTCGGGCTGGGGGTGGCCTACTACAGGCTGATGCCTCCCACCTATTGCTCGAAGGCCCAGGTGCTGGTCGTGCAGAAGCGGCCGTTGGAATTCCCGGGAATGGATCCGCAAGCGGCGTACTTCCAAGACGACATGTCGACGCACCTGACGGTGATCAAGAGCCCGTGGTTTGCCGAAGGCGTGCTGAAGATGGAGAATGTGGCGGCGTCGGCAACGCTGGTCGACCAGAAGAACCCCCGGGTGGCGCTCACGAAGCTGTTGACGGTGACCCAGGAGAACCCGCTGCAGAATCCGTTGTTTGCGATCGCCACCACGCTCAACCTGGAGTTCGTCGGGGTCGAGCCGGAGGAGGCCCGGGTGATTCTCGTGGCCGTGCTCAAACGCTACAAGGGGTTCTTGGACGAAACGAGCCAGCGGATCAACGACGAGTCGCTAAGACGGATCACGGTCAAGGCCGAGGAGGTCCACAAGGAGCTGCGCGAGAAGGAGCAGGCCTACAAGGAGTTCCGCAAGAAGACGCCGCTGTTGTGGAATCCCAAGGACGACACGGCCTCGTACAAGAGCCGCCTGGCGGAGATCGAGTCGGCCCGCTCGATCTTGAATGTCCGGCGCGAGGAGACCGAGAGCAAGCTGACGGCGATCCGCCGCTCGGTGGCTAGCGGCCGTCCGCGCGACGAGATCCTGGGGCTGGTCCCCGAGGACTCGAAGTGGCGCAGCTATCAGCTCCTGGAGGAGCGGCTCTATCCGCTGTTGGCGCAGGAGAAGGCTTTGGCCAAAGACTATGGGCCGGGCCACCCGCAGTTGATGGCGATCCGCGAGCAGATCGAGTTGGCCCGCGACTATTTCTCCCCTTCCTCGGCGAGTCGCAATCAACTGCTCGATCAGATCAACAAGGACCACGACGTTCGCCTGGAAGACCCGATCGACTCGTACCGGCGCTCGCTGGAGCAGCAGTTGGAGGAGATCAAGGCCTCGGAACAGGCCCTGACCGAGCAGTTCGACCAGGAGCGCCAGCGGGCCGAGGAGGTGGCCAACTACGAGTTGCAGAACGCCCAGCACGCCAGCGAGATCACCCGGATCACGCAGTACTACGATACGCTGATCAAGCAACTGCAGGGGGTCAACATGAGCAAGGACCTGTTGGGCTACAGCGTCAACGTGATCGCGCCGCCCGACTACGGCGTGAAGGCCTCGCCGCTGGCGCTGCGGGTGTTTCCCGTGGCCGTGTTTCTCGGACTGGTGTGCGGCGTGGGCGTGGCCTTGCTGGCCGACAGTTCGCAGCGAAGCTTCCACACGCCGCAGGAGGTCCGGCATCAACTCGGCCTGCCCGTGGTCGGATGCATCCCCCGACTCGCCCGGAACGGCCGGGCCCTGGTGCCGGTCAATGCGCAGGGCGCGGCCATGGCCGCGACGCTCTGCACCCAGTCGCGACCCAACTCGCTGGAAGCCGAGGCCTACCGGGGCGTGCGCGCGGCGTTGTACTTCAGCACCTCCGGCAAACCGCAGAAGGTGATCCAGGTGACCAGTCCCGCGGTGGGCGACGGGAAAACCCTGCTGGCGGCGAACCTGGCCATCTCCCGTGCCCAGTCGTGGCGGAAGATCCTGTTGATCGATGCCGACCTGCGCCGTCCGCAGCTCCATCAGCTTTTCGGCCATTCGGCCCGCACCGGGCTGTCGAGCGTGATCGCCGGAGAGGTGGCCTTGGACGACGCCGTGCAGGCCAGCGCGATCGCCGACCTGTGGCTCCTGCCGTCCGGGCCGCTGCCTCCGAACCCGGCCGATCTACTGACCTCGCCGCGTTTCTCGCAACTCCTGGAAGCGGCGCGAACGGAATTCGACTTCGTGCTCGTCGACACCCCGGCCCTGTTGGCCGTGACCGATCCGCGGGTCGTTGCGCCGCTGGTCGACGGCGTCTTGCTGACCTTCCGGCTGACCTCCAAGAGCCGGCCGGACATCGAGCGGGCCAAGGAGGTGCTCGAAGACCTCCAGGCGAACGTGCTGGGCGCCGTGGTGAACGCAGCCGACCAGTACGTCGAGTTCACCAAGTACGAGCAGTACGCTCCCACCGGGTGATCGTAAGGTAGGGCGGTGGC